>JBJMQK010000204.1:0-13146 GCA_045802735.1 Anaeromyxobacteraceae bacterium
CGAGGGCGACAAGGTGGGGACGGATGGCAAGACGATCGTGAAGCCGGGCGCGAACACCATCGGGAACCTCATCGCGCAGTCGCGCTCGCTCCTCACCGGCAACCCGCTCTCGGGCGCGTCCTACCAGCTCGCCTCCTGCCCGCCCGCGACGCAGCCGCCGAGCGCCTTCGCCCCGCTGTGCCCCTCCGGCACGCCGGGCCTGCTCTTCCGGGCGCGCGACCTCCTCGCCGCGGCGATCCCGACGCTCACCGACCAGGGCCTCTCCGACGCGAACCGCGCGGCCACCTGCCCCGGGCTCGACCCGGCCGCCTCGTGCGTCCAGCAGCGCGTCGCGAACCTGCTCGCCGCGGCGACGCTGCTCCTCCCCGACCCGGTGAACCCGGGCCCCGGGATCAACGCCGCCGGCCTGCCCGAGGCCTTCGCGCCTCCGCTCCAGCCCGGCGAGCGCACCAACGTGCGCGGCGGCTTCAAGGTCCCGGGCCTGCGCAACGTCGAGCTGACGGCGCCCTTCTTCCACAACGGCGGGCAGGCGACGCTCGAGCAGGTCGTCCAGTTCTACGACCGCGGCGGCGACTTCGCGCGCGAGAACCTCCAGGACCTCGACCCGAACATCGCGCCCATCCACCTCCTGCCGTACGAGGAGGAGGGCCTCGCCGCGTTCATGAAGGCGCTCACCGACGACCGCGTGAAGTGGGAGCGCGCGCCGTTCGACCACCCGAGCCTCAGCATCCCGAACGGCGGCACCCTCGGCCGGAGCGTCCTCTTCGGCGGCGTGCCGTTCCTCGACGACCGCATCGTGCTGCCGGCGGCGGGCGCGGGCGGGAACCCGATCCCGCTCGGCTCGCCGGGCACCCCGTTCGCGAACTTCCCGGACCCGGTCTGGTCGCAGATCCGCGCGGTGTCCGGCGCCGGCCAGCAGGCGGCGCCCGGCGCCGCGCTCCCGGGCCACCTCGCGGTCGAGGTCCGCGACGCCGGCGGCAACCCCGTCCAGGGCGTCGTCGTCACGTTCCACGCGCCGTCCGGGGCGACGGTGAGCCCGGCGCAGGTCACGACCGGCGCCGATGGGCGGGCCGAGGCGGCGGCGACGCTCTCCCCGGACTCCGGCGCGCAGACGTTCCAGGCCGAGGCGTTCGCCGTGGTGGGCTCGCCGCTCGCGCTCGTCGCGACCGCCGTCCCCCCGACGCCGCCGCCGGTGACGCCATCGCCCGTGACGCCGAGCACGCCGCCCGCCGCGTTCGCGTCCGCCTCCGCCGGGGGCTGCTCCAGTGGTCCCGGCGGCGGGCTCTCGGCGCTCCTCCTCGCCGCCGCGGCGATCCTCGTCCGCCGACGCCGCGCCCTCCTCGCCGCGCGCCGCGCCCTCGCGGCCTCCGCCGCCGTCGCGCTGGCGGTGCTCTCCGGCTGCGGCGGCGTCCCGACCCCGGACGTGCCGGTCGCCGACCCGGCGCACTCGACGCTCACGGTCGCCCCGGCGTCGCCGGTCGCCGACGGCGTCGCGAGCGCCACGGTCGCGGTCGTCGTGCGCGACGCGAAGGGCGCCGCCCTCGCCGGGCGCAGCGTCTCGTTCAGCGTGGGTGGCTCGGGCAACGCGCTCTCCGCCCCCCAGGCGACGACGGGTGCCGACGGCAGCGCCACCGTCGCGCTCACCTCCACGAAGGCGGAGGCGAAGGCCGTCCAGGCCGCGGTCGCGGGCGTCGCGCTCGCGCCGGCGAGCGTGACCTTCGTCCACGGCTCGCCGAGCGCCGCGCGCTCGACGCTCACGCCCGCCGACCTGGCGCCGGTCGTCGGCGCCCGCGTCGCGCTCACGGCCGCGGTGCGCGACGCGCAGGGGAACCCCATCCCTGGCGCGGCGGTCGTCCTCGTCGCGCCTGACGCGACGAGCCTCGCCCAGCCGGCGGCGCCGACCGACGCCGGCGGCGAGGCGACCGGCGGTGCGATCTCGGCGAGCAGCGTCGGGCCGAAGCTCGTCACGGCCCTCGTCGGCTCGACCGCCGTGGCGACGGCGACCATCGCGTACGTCGCCTACGCCGGGGGAACGTTCTGCGGCGGGATCACGGTCGACGCCTCGCACGACGCCGCGAACTGCGGCGCCTGCGGGAACGCCTGCGCCGCGGCCGAGGTCTGCAGCGCCGGGGCGTGCGTCGCCGCGAGCGCGGTGAGCTGCGCGACGATCAAGCTCCCCCCGGGCGCGCCCGCGGCGCTCGTGGGGCTCGAGCCCTGGGCGATCGCCTCGGCCGACCTCGACGGCGACGGGATCCCGGACCTCGCGGTCGCGAACGCCGGGGACGGGACGGTGAGCATCCTCACCGGGGTCGTGGGCGGCACGTTCACCACCCCGCTCCCCATCCCCGTGGGGAATCGCCCGGTCGCGATCGCGGCCGCCGACGTGGACGGCGACGGGCGGATGGACCTCGTCGTCGTGAACCAGGGTGACGGCAGCGTCACGATCCTCCTCGGCACGCAGGCCGGGCTGGCGCCGCAACCGCCGATCGCGGTCGGCGTCGCCCCGGCGTTCGTGAGCGTCGCGGATCTCGATCTCGACGGACTCCCCGACCTCGTCGTCGCGAACAGTGGCGACGACACCGTGAGCGTCCTCATGAGCGACCGGGCCAGCCCGGGCGTCTTCAAGCCGCAGGTGGTCGTCCCGGTCGGCGGTAAGCCGCTCGCGGTCGCGATCGCGGACCTCGACGGCGACGGCAAGCCGGACCTCGCCGTCGCGAACAACCTCGAGGACACCCTGACCGTGCTGCTGCAGGGCGCGGGCGGCACGTTCAGCCCCGCGCCGCCGCTCGTCGCCGTGCAGGACCCGCGCTCGATCCTCGCGCTCGATCTCGACGGCGACGGCAAGCCCGACCTCGCGATCGTGAACGCGAGCGCGGTGCCGGGGGCGAGGAGCCACACCGTGACCGTGGTCCTCAACACCACCGCGACCGCGGGCGGGCCGCTCGCGTTCTCGAGCCCGGTCGACGTGGACGTCGGGACGGACCCCATCACCGCGGTCGCCGGCGACCTCGACGGCGACGGCAAGCCCGACCTCGTCGTGCCGAGCGGCAACGACGACGCCGTCTTCGTGCTCCTCAACCGCAGCGCGGCCGGCGCCGCGGCGTTCTCGGTCGAGCGCCACACGGCGGGGTTCCTGCCCTTCGCCGTCGCGGTTGCGGACCTCGACGGCGACGGCAAGGCCGACCTCGCCGTCGCGAGCCTCGACGCCGACGCGGTGACGATCCTCCCGAACCTGGGCGGCGGCACCTTTGCCCCGCCGGCGACGTTCACCGCCCGGCCGACGTACACGGTGGGTGCATCACCCGACGCGGTCGCCGCGGCCGATCTCTCGGGACACGGCAAGGTCGACGTCGCGGTCGCGAACGCGGGCGACGACACCGTCACCGTGTTCCGGAACCGCGGCGACGGCGCGCTCGTCGCCGACCCGCAGCCGTACGCGGCGGGCCACGGTCCGAGCGCCCTCGCCCTCGTCGACCTCGATGGCGACGGCGCGCGCGACCTCGCCGTGGCGGACGCCGCCGGCGATGCGGTGAGCGTGCTCCGGAACCTGGGGAGCGCGGGATTCGCGACGCCGGTGAGCTACCCGACGGGCGCGCCCGGCGCGAAGCCGGTGGCCATCGCCGCGGCCGACCTCGACGGCGACGGCGCCCCCGACCTCGTCGTCGCGAACGCCGGCGCCGGAGGCGTCGCCGTCCTCCTGAACAACGGGCACGGCGCCTTCCTCGCGGCGGTGCCCTACCCGACCGGCACCGCGCCCTCTGCGGTCGTCGTGGCGGACCTCGACGGTGACGGCGCTGCCGACCTCGCGGTGACGGACGCCCAGGACGGCAGCGTGAGCGTCCTCCGCGGGGACAAGGCGCACAGGGGCACGTTCCTGCCGCTCCTGCCGGGCGACCGGTACGTGGTGGGCAACACCGCTGCGCCAAGCCCGGTGGCGCCCGACCCGGTGGCGCTCGTCGCGGTCGACCTCGACGGCGACGGCCGCCTCGACCTCGCCGTCGCGAACGCCGCCGACAGCTCGGTGAGCGTCCTCGTGAACGTCCCGGCCCACCCCGGCACGTTCAAGCCGAGCGTCCGCTACGGCGTCGCAGTCTCCCCGCGGTTCCTCGCCGCGGCCGACCTCGACAAGGACGGCCTCATGGACCTCGTCGTCGCGAGCGGCCCCATCGCGTCGGCGGGTCCGACGGACGGCTACCGCGCGCTGACGGTGCTCCGCAACGACCCGAAGCGCCAGGGAACGCTCTTCCAGCGCGCCTACGACCAGCTGCTCGTGACGCCGCTCGCGGTCGCCACCGCCGACCTCGACGGCAACGGCCGCGCCGACGTCGTGCTCCTCGGCTCCGAGGGGCTCCTCCCCCTGCTCAGCGTGTGCGCGCCATGAACGTCCTCTCGAAGCGCTCGTTTCTCGCAGCTCTCTCGACCGCGGCGCTCCTCGCCGGCTGCACCGTGGCCCCGAGCGACGCCCCCCGCACGACTCCCCCGGGGACGACGCCGCCCCCGACCACGACGCCGCCCGGCGGGACGACGCCGCCCACCGGCACACCTCCGCCCGTCGGCACGCCTCCGCCCGTCGGCACGCCCCCGCCGACCACCACGCCTCCGCCCGTCACCACGCCGCCGCCCGCGGACACCGTGGTGGACGCCGCCCCGCCGCCGAACGCGCCGTCGCCGCCGCCGCCGGCGGACGCGGGCCAGGGGCTCCGAATCTCCGCGCCGCAGGGCCTGTACCTCCTCGCCCCGCCGCTCGCCGGAGAGGCGTCGTTCGAGGGGCCGGTGCTGGTGCAGCTGAACGGCGGCGTCCCGCCCGGCGACACGACCGTCGAGCTGAACGGCGTCGCGCTCGTCCGCACCACCACGACCGCGCAGGGCGCTGCGAACAAGTTCTGGGCGATCGACCCGGCCGTGCCGCTGCCGCCGCTCCGGGGCGATGACGCCGTGGTCCTCACGGCGCGGACCGGCTCCGTCGTGCGCTCGCTCACCTTGCCCTGCCCGCCCGACCTGGCCGTGACGGTCTCCGCGGCGCCCGGCGCGAGCCTCGCCGGCGCCACCACGCTCCGCATCGCCTGGACGGGCGATCTGGCGGTGAACACCCGGAACTCGCTCGTCACCGACTTCTTCGCGAGCGCGCACCTGCGCGCGCTCGACCTCGCGACGCAGGTCGCCGAGCCGGGCCGGCTCGCGCAGAGGCTCGTGCCGCATGGGGCGACGCAGGTGGTGCTCGACGTGCCGGCGACGGCGGCGACGGGCTACGCCGCGGAGCTGCGCTGGCAGGGTGCCTTCGTGCAGGACGGGTCGAGCGACGGCTTCTGCGGCCGGGTGAAGCGCCTCGTCTTCGCCCGCTGACGGCCGCGTACGCCCCGTCGAGCCCCTCAGGGGCGCGTCCACCGATCCCGGTGCAGGCGCGCGCGACGGCCGCGGCATTACACTTTCGCGACCACGCGCGAGGTCCCGTATGCACATCTCCGTCCGACGCACCGCCCATCCCCGTCCGCGGCCGGAGGGCACCCCCGCGTTCGGCAACGTGTTCACGGACCACATGTTCCGCGCCGAGTGGACGCCGGAGCGCGGCTGGCACGACGCCCGGGTGGAGCCCTACGGCCCGCTCACGCTCGACCCTGCGGCGGCGGTGCTGCACTACGGGCAGACGGCGTTCGAGGGCCTGAAGGCGTTTTGCGGGAAGGATGCGACGATCCGGCTCTTCCGGCCGCGCGATCACGCCCGACGCCTCGCGCGCACCGTCCGCCGGCTCTGCATGCCGGACCCTGGTGAGGAGCTGCTCGTCGAGGGCGTGAAGGCGCTCGTGCGCGAGGACGCGGCGTGGGTGCCGGACGCGTCGATCGGGTCGCTCTACCTGCGGCCGCTCCTCATCGCGACCGAGCCGTTCCTCGGCGTGCGCCCGGCCAAGGCCTACACGCTCCTCGTCATCGCCTGCCCCGTCGCCGGGTACTTCGGGAAGGACGCGCGCCCGCTGCGGCTCTGGGTCGAGCGGCGCCACGCGCGCGCGGCGCCGGGCGGGCTCGGGGCGGCGAAGACCGGCGCGAACTACGTCGCGAGCCTCCTCGCCGCCGAGGAGGCCAAGGCGCGCGGCTTCGACCAGGTGCTCTGGACCGACGCGGTGTCGCACCGCCACCTCGAGGAGGTCGGCACCATGAATCTCTTCGCGCAGCTCGGCGACGCGCTCGTGACGCCGCCGCTCGGCGACTCGCTGCTCGCGGGCGTCACGCGCGACACCGTGCTCGCGCTCCTGCGCGACGAGGGGACGAACTTCGAGGAGCGGCCGCTCGCGCTCGACGAGCTCGTCCTCGCCGACCGCGCCGGGTCGCTGCGCGAGGTGTTCGGGACCGGCACCGCGGCGGTGGTGGCGCCGGTCGGGGAGCTCGCCTTCGACGGCGGCGCCATCGCGCTCGCGCCCTCGCCGCGAGGCGTCGCGGAGCGGCTCGGGCGCGCGGTGCGCGAGATCCAGCGCGGCGAGCGCGCCGACGTGCACGGGTGGACGGAGGCCGTGTGAGCGGGGACACGGCCGCGGCGGACGCGCCCCCGCCCGCCGACGCGCTCGCGGCAGCGCCCACGCTCGAGGAACGGCTCGAGCGCGAGATCGCGGCCCGCCTGCGGGCGGAGGAGGCGCTCGTCGAGGCCGAGCGCCGCAGGGACGAGTTCATCGCGGTGCTCTCCCACGAGCTGCGGAACCCCCTCGCCCCCATCCTCAACAGCGTGGCGCTGCTCGACCGCATCGGCGCGCAGACGGAGCCCGCGCGCCGCGCCCGCGCCGTCATCGAGCGGCAGGCGCGCCACCTCGCGCGCATGGTGGACGACCTGCTCGACGTGACCCGCATCTCGCACGGGCGGATCGAGCTCGACCGCGCGCTGCACGACGTGCGCGACCTCGTCCGGAAGGCCGTGGAGGACCACCGGCTCGGGTTCGAGGCGCGCGGCGTCGCGCTCTCGGTCGAGCTGCCTGCGGCGCCGGTCTGGATCGACGCCGACGCCACCCGCGTCGCGCAGGTGCTCGGGAACCTGCTCCAGAACTCGGCGAAGTTCAGCGCGGCGGGCGGGGCGACGGCGGTGCAGGTCCGCGCCGCCGGCGGCCAGGCCGAGCTGCGCGTCCGCGACGACGGCGCGGGGATGACGCCCGACCTGCTCGCGCGCCTCTTCCAGCCGTTCGTGCAGGGTGTGCAGTCCCTGGCGAGGCTGCAGGGTGGCCTCGGGCTCGGGCTCGCGCTGGTGAAGGGTCTCGTCGAGCAGCACGGCGGGTCGGTCAAGGCGTCGAGCGCCGGACCGGGGCGCGGGACCGAGGTCGTCGTCGCGCTGCCGCTCGCGCGCGCGCCCGACGCCGCGGCGGCCGACGCCGACGCGCCGGTCGCCGCGCGCCGGATCCTCGTCATCGAGGACAGCGTCGACGCGGGTGAGTCGCTCGCGGAGCTGCTCCGCCTGGCGGGTCACGACGTCGCGGTCGCGCGCACCGGCCGCGAGGGGATCGCGCTCGCCAGGGCGCAGCGGCCCGACGTGGTGCTCTGCGATCTCGGGCTCCCCGACGTGAGCGGCCTCGAGGTGGCGGCCGCGCTCCGCGCCGACGAGACGCTCGCCCCGATGCGCCTCATCGCGCTCACCGGGTACGCGCTCCCCGACGACCGCCGGCGCGCCGAGCAGGCGGGCTTCGACGGGCACCTCGCGAAGCCGCCCGCGCTCGACGCGCTGAACCGGCTCCTCGAGCCAGGCTAAGGCACCGCGGCGGGCCTGCGCGCCACGAGGCGCGCCTCGTGCCGTCCGGAGTCGCACCAGCCCTCCGCGTACGAGACGACCTCGAGCCCGCGGACGAGCGCAGGCAGCTCGCCGTCGTCGAGCAGGTGGTCGGCCCCGGGCCGAGGGTGCCGGGTCAGGTTCGAGCGCGTCGGGTGGGCGACGACGAGGAGCCCGCCCGGCGCGAGCGCGCCGGCCATCGCGGGGAAGAGCGAGCGCTGGAGGAAATAGAAGAGGGTGATGACGTCCCAGGGCCCGGCCGGCAGCGGCTCCCGCTCGAGGTCCACCTGGACCGTCGCGAGCGGCGTGCCCTGGGCTGCCGCGGCGCGCGCGGCGCCGGCGAGCGCCACGTCGGAGACGTCGGCGAGCGTCGCCGCGAGCCCGCGCCGCGCGAGCCAGAGCGCGTGCCGCCCGGCGCCGCCGGCGACGTCGAGGGCGCGCCCCCGGCGCGGCAGGAGGTCGTCGAGCCCGGCGAGGAAGGGTGACGCCTCCTGGTCCTTCGCGCCCTCGCGGTAACGGGCGTTCCAGCGCTCGCGGTCATCGTCCGACATGCCGACACGCGTACCGCCGCCGGCGTGGCGTGGCAAGCGCGAGCGCGCCGCGGCGCGCGCCGCCGCCGGGGCGGGGCGCATGGTAAAGTGCCGCACCCTCGCGGCGGGACCTCGCGCCCGCCCCGCGGCCCGGCGACGACCCATGGCCAACTTCCGCCCCGAGCCCGCGGCCGCCCCGCTCGACCTCGACCGCGCGCTCCTCGACGCGCTCGCGCGCGGCGGACTGCCCATCCCACCCTACCCCGCGGTCGCGCTCCGCATCCGCGAGGTGGTGAGCCGCAACGACTTCGGCCTCGCCGACGTCGGACGCGTGGTCGCGGCCGACGCGGCGCTCACCGCCGACGTGCTGCGCTGCGCGAACTCCGCCGTGTTCGGCCGCGGCGCACCGGTGACGGGGCTCGCGCAGGCGATCACCCGCATCGGGGCGCGCGAGGTCATGCGGCTCGCGCTCAGCTCCGGGCTCGCCGCGCACGCCCAGGCGCCGGGGGCGCTCGGGCCGCTGCGCCGGATCGCGTGGATCGAGAGCGTGGCCTCCGCCGGGCTGTGCCAGGAGCTGGCGCGCCAGCGCCGCGCCGATGCGGAGGAGGCGTTCGTGGTGGGGCTCCTCCACGACTTCGGCAAGGTCGTCGCCGCGACCTTCCTCGAGGCGCTGCTCGCGACGCACCGCGCGGCGGGGACGCGCCCGCTCGACGCCTGGGCGGCGCTCATCGAGCGCCACCACGTCGCGGCGGGGCTCGCCATCGCCGCGCAGTGGAACCTGCCACCGGTCGTCCGCGAGGTCATCGGCGGCCACCACGCCGCCGCCGCGCCCGGCGCCGAGCACGCGGCGCTGATCGCCATCGTGCGCACCGTCGACGAGGTGGTGGCGCTCCTCGCCACCCAGCCGTCGGTCACCCCCGCGGACCTCGCGGCGATCGCGTCGCTCTCCACTCCGGAGCGGGACGTCATCGCCCGGGTCATCGTGCTCCTCCCCGAGTTCGTCGCGGCGTTCGAGGCGCCGGCGGAGCGCTCCGCCGCGCCGAAGTCGCTCGTCGAGGCCCCGCTCACCACCCTCGCGCCGGGCGAGCGCGCGGTGACGTTCTCCGTCTCCGTCACCGTCGCGAAGCGGCAGCAGTCCTTCGTCGCGGCGGCGATCGCCACGAACGGGCTCGTGATGCTGGGGTCGGAGCCGCTCCCGGAGAACCAGCTCCTGGAGGTGACGCTGCAGACCGGCCCCGCGCCGTTCCGGATGTGGGCGACGGCGAAGGTCTGCCGCCCCGACGGCGCCGGTGTGCGCGTCGAGCTGCAGCCGTTCGCGCTCGGCGGCGACGCGCGCGGGCGCTGGAACCAGCTCTACCTCGGGGCGCGGGCGGGCTGAGCCGTTCGGGGGCGGAATTGCAGACGAGCCGGGGAGCTGGGAGCACCACGACACTGCTGGCCATCGTCCTGGCTGCGGGCTGCAGGTCGCAACCACCATTCCGGGATCCCTTCACCCGGCCGCAGATCGACTGGAGGCCGAGCCTCGTCCTCGACGTCGGCGAAGCCGGGCGCATCCTGGGGAACCACAGCCGCCTCGAGAAGGTCACAGCGTACGCGGAGAATGGAACGACGGTCTACCAGTCCGCGTTCCGCGATGATTGGCTCGACCCCGACACCGGCAAGACGGGAATCCTCTACTATATGTACGAGGACTATCCAAGCGCCGACGCGGCCAGGTCCTTTCTCGTTTCAACATTGAAGGCGAATCACATCGAGCCCGGCGATGGCATCCGCGTGAGAGGCGGCGCAGAGCTTCACTATCTGCGAGGAGGCGAGGTGATCCGCATGGTCATGATCCTGAAGGAGAACCACCTGATCCGCCTCAAGGTGAACCAGCTGACCAGCCGCTACAGCCTGGCCGAGTTCAAGAACGTGGCTGAAGCGCTGGCCAATCGACTCTGAAAGGGGACCCTCAAGAGATGTTCCGCGATGAGGTGACGCGAGGTCCTACCGCACGGAGGTACCTACCTCATGTCGACGAGGACAGGTCGGATCGCCATGGTGAACGCCGTGCTCGCCCTCGCCGCAGCCCCGGTCGTACCCGCAGCCGCCGGCGGGTGCGGACCCACGGTCGTCGAAGAGCTCACCGGGCCCATCATCAATGGTTTGGTCCCGGGTGGACGAGCCATCGCCGACGAGACCCGGTTCCTCTGCGGCGGCCCGACGATCCTCACGGTCGAGGTGACGAACGTCGACCTGCCGGACGGGACCGTCCTCGATGTCTCGCTCGACTTCAGGCCGCTGGGAACGATCACGCTGGGCGGGATGAATGGCATTCTCGCCGCGGACCTGGGCCACTTCGCGGTCAGCAACGACGAGGTCCGCGTGCTCCACGACGGTGGTGTCATCCTCATCGGCCCGTTCTTCAGGTAGCAATCGTTTCTGCTCCCGCGTCGGCGACCCCGACGAGCGCCGGCAGACGAGCTTGCGGAGACCAGGAAGGCGCCTCCAAAGATGGGGCTGGCGCACGAAAACGTGTTCCATGCGCCGCGGCGCGGAACACTAAAGTGCACGGACCGAACTCGACACCGGCCCGTGCACGGGCGACGCCCGCGACCCCAGGAGAGACGGCTGGAAGTGCTTTCCGATAGTGAGCTGCTGGCCAACTACCTGGCCGCCGCCAGCCCGAAGGACGGGAGCGTCTGGATCCAGGAGTTGTTCCGGCGGCATTACCCGAAGGTGATCATCTGGTGCCTGAGGTTCGCCGGCGGCCGCGAGGAAGCATACGACCTGGCGCAGGCCATCCTGGCCAAGGCGTACCGCCACCTGGGTTCGTTCCGCGGAGATTCGAAGATCACGACCTGGCTGTATGCGATCACCAGGAGTGAGTGCATGGACTTCCTCGAGGCGCGCCAGGGTGAGCCCACCCTGGTGGAAGCGGGTGAGCTCGAGGATCTGCCGGACGACGGCTCCGACCCTGAACAAGCACTCGAGCGAGAGGCCTCGGCCAGGCTGGTTCACACGCTCCTCGATCGAGCGCTCGACGACACGGAGAAGAAGGTCTTCGTCTTGCATTTCGGTGAGGACCTACCGCTGGACACGATCACGCGGCTCCTGGGTCTGCCGAACCGCAGCGGCGCGAAGGCTTACCTCGTCAGCGCGAGGCGGAAGCTCACCCGGCTCGTGCGCTCGTACAAGGCACGTGATGAGAGCTGGATGCGTGAAGAGAGACCGACGTCATGGCGGACGCCATCCCAATCGACGCGAAGGCCTTGAGAGCGGCGCTGGCGCGATCCGCCGGCTGCGCGACGCTCGAGGAGCTCGAAAGGCTCGGCAACGCCGACCACACCGGCGGCGGCGATGTGCGCCTCGCCGAGCACGTCGCGGGCTGCCTGCGCTGCCGCACCGAGCTCGCCCTGCTGAAGCAGTTCGACGCGGCGGCGCCTCGCCCGGAGGAGGAGGCGGCGGCGAGCTGGATCGCATCGAGGTTGGAGGGCGACCTCGCGCGGTGGACCGGCGCGGCCCCTGCGGCATCGAAGAGGATCGTCACGGAGCGGACCGGACGGTGGTGGCAGCGGCCCATCGCGCTGCGGCCGGTCATCGCGGGGGGGCTCGCGACGGCCTTCCTCCTCCTCCTCCTCGTCCTCTACCCCGGTGGCCGCGAGGTCCGCCCACCGACGCTGTCGCCGGATGTGGGGGCAGGGCCGGTGGTCTTCCGGTCGAACGCCGTGACCATGCTCCGCCCGGTCGGCGACCTGGATGAACCCGCCACCGAGCTGAGCTGGGAGGCCGTGCCGGGCGCGGCGTCCTATTCCGTCCACGTGATGGAGGTCGATCGCACCGAGGTCTGGAGAACGGAAGCGCGGCAGCCGGGCCTCTCGCTACCGCCGACGGTCCGCGCGCGGATCGTGCCAGGCAAGCCGCTGCTGTGGCAGGTCGTGGCGAAGGACGTCAGCGGCAAGACGGTCGCGATGTCTCAGGTGCAGCGCTTCCGCGTCCGCTTGCGCGAGCCACCCCGCGGGCAGTAAGTCGTCGATAGCAGTCCCTGCCTACCCGAAAGCTCAAGCGCTCGTGTGGCTCGTCATGCGTTTGTTCCGCGCTCTGGCTCTGTGCTCCTCGGCGGTCGGTCTCCTCGCCGCGGGCCGCGTCACCACTCCACATCCGTCTACCGGGGTGTCGCTGAAGGTCCTCGACTCGCGCGCTCCGCCCGGTGGCGTGGTCCAGCTCACCGTCGCCCTGACGGAGCCGACACCGATCGTCACCGCGAGGACGAAGATCTCCTACGACCCGGGAACCCTGGGCTCGGTCCTGGGCGTCGCGCTGTTCAGCCGGGCCAACGACGTGGCCGGCACGGCTGTCGTCCGCGAAAACCAGGTCACCGTTCGCACCACCTCGCCGAGCGCCGAGTTCGGAACCGACGCCGACCTTCCCGTCCTCACGGTCGCCATCGCGCTCCGGCCCGATGCGCCTCCGGGCACGCAGGGGACGCTCGCCCTCGATCCAGCGAGCTCGCTGTGGCTCGGTCCGGCGGGTCAGCCGTACTCGCAGCAGGTCAGGAACGGGATCCTCGACATCTCGGGAACCGTCTCGATCAGCGACGTGCTCCCGACCAACGGGCTCCTCCCGGCCGGCTCGACCGTCACCGTGCGGGGAATCGGCTTCCAGCCGGGAGCCGTCGTCGACATCGACGACGTGCCGGTCGCCTCCACGACGTTCGTGAGCGACACGGAGGTGGACGCCACGATCGCCGTGGCCGCGGACGTGAACGGACGCAAGGTGAAGGTGAAGAACCCGGATGACTCGATCGCCAGCTCCTATGCGTTCCTGCGCACCGCGTGGCTGGCGCCGACCACCCGTCCCCTGCTCGCGACGGTGGAGCCGATCTTCTCCCGGCAGACGC
>JBJMQK010000253.1:0-6329 GCA_045802735.1 Anaeromyxobacteraceae bacterium
GCGGCCCGTGCGGATGTGCTCCATGAGTCGCGGCAGGTAACGCTTCACCGGGCACTGTCCGGTGCGGATCGTCTGCTGCTTGTTCATCGCGGTGCCGAAGTCGAACGAGGAGTACGGAGGGCCGTACACGCCGACGACGGAGACCGTGCCGCCCTTCCTCGTGCTGTGGACGCACCAGTTGAAGGCCGTCGTGGATCCCCCCTGCAGCTTCGCGATGACGCCGGCAAAGCGCTGGGCGGCCTTCCCCGCCGCCTCGCAGCCGACGGCGTCGACGGTGGCGTCCGCGCCGCGGTTCTCCGTCATGCCCTTGATGGCGGTGACGACGTCGACGTCGCGGAAGTTGAGCGTCTCGACCCCCGCCCACCTGCGCGCGAACTCGAGCCGGTAGTCGACCTGGTCGACGGCGATGACGCGCCCGGCGCCCATGAGCCACAGCGAGCGCATGGCGAAGAGGCCGACCGGACCGGCGCCGAACACGACCACGGTCTCTCCGCCCCTGAGGTTGCACATCTCCGCGCCGTAGTAGCCCGTACAGAGGGCGTCGGTGAGCGGCAGGACCGAGAGGTCGTCCATGTCGTCCGGGATCCGCTCGGCGTCGACCGCGATGAACGGCGCGCGCACGTACTCCGCCTGGCCGCCGTCGTAGCCGCCGGTGAGGTGGCCGTAGCCGTACACACCGCACGCCGCGTCGGTCCCCGGGTTCGTGTTCTCGCAGCTCGAGGTCATCCCGCGCTGGCAGTAGAAGCACGTGCCGCAGAAGATCGGGAAGGGCAGCATGACCCGGTCGCCCACGGAGAGGCCACTCGCCTCGCGGCCGAGCTCCTCGACGACGCCCACGATCTCGTGGCCGAAGGTCTGGCCCACGCGCGTGTCGGGCACGAGGCCGTGCAGCAGGTGGAGGTCCGAGCCGCAGATCGCGGCCGCTGTCACGCGGACGATCCCGTCCTGGGGATGCTCGATCTTCGGATCGGGCTTGTTCCGCACCTTCACGCGGTACGGTCCGTCATAGGTCAGTGCTCGCATCAGCGGAAACTGCCCACCCCCCGCCGCGGCCGCAAAGACGCCCTGCTCGAGCGCTCCGGCGCCGGACCGCGCGCACGACACTCCGCGTGACACGCGCTCCCGGGGCCGCCGGGTCGTCGATGCCTTCGGCTCCGGCGAGACGGGCGAGCGATTGCTCCCGATCAAGCGGCGGCTGCCAACCCCGCGGCGTTCCACGATCCGCGCCGGCGCGGGCGCGCGCCGCGCGCCGTGGTCCGCGCGACGGCGATTGATCGCGCCGCGCCGGCCGTGCTATCCAGCCGACATGATCTTGATTCTCATTATCGATGTCGGGTTCGCCGCACCGCGGGGCACGCCGTGACGCGCGTGCGGGTGGCGCAGGAGCGCGGAGACATGGACGGCGCCGACCGCGGGAGCGACGCGGCCGCCCCGGGCCCGCGACGCATCTGGGAGGTCGACGTCGACGCGCTGCTCGTCGTCGTGCCGCTCGTGCTCGGGCGCGAGGGGATGCGCCGGGTCCTCGCGAACCACGGGCTCGCGGGCGCGGCGAACGACGCGGCGCTGGCGTACGAGCTCGTCGCACGTTGCCAGCGGCCGTGCACGCTGGCCGACGAGGTCGAGCGTGCGCTCGACCGCCGCACCTCGCGCCTGCGCCAGTTCGCGCTGCGCTGCCCCACCGCGGTGCTCTCGGGGTGGTGGGCCGGGGCCGACGAGGAGGAGCGTCCGGCGCTGCTGTGGTGCGTCGCCTCCGACCCGCGGTTCGATCTCGACGCCGCGCGCTGTCGCGGAGCTGCCACCCGGGGCGCCGCCGGTCCCGGGTGAGCAGCGGGTGCGTCAGGTCCTCCCGCGCGCGCTCGCCCCGTGCGCCGCCGCGAGCCCGGTGAGCGCGCTCACGTTGACGATGCGCCGCGTCGTCGAGGTGGGCGTGAGGATGTGCACCGGCTTCGCGGCGCCGAGGAGCAGCGGGCCGATGCTGACGCCGTCGCCCGCGGCCGCCTTGAGCAGGTTGTAGCTGATGTTCGCCGCGTCGAGCGTCGGCGCGACGAGCAGGTTCGCCGGGCCCTTGAGCCGCGTGCCCGGGAAGATCGCCCGCCGCTTCTCGTCGGAGAGGGCGGCGTCGCCGTGCATCTCGCCCTCCACCTCGAGCCCCGGGGCGATCTCGCGCAGGATCCGCAGCGCCTCGCGCATCTTCACGGCGGTCGGCGTGTCGTGCGTGCCGAAGCTCGAGTGCGAGAGCAGCGCCACCTTCGGCTCGATCCCGAAGCGCTTCACCTCGTCCGCCGCGAGGACGGTCATCTCGGCCACCTGCTCGGCGGTGGGGTCGTAGTTCACCTGCGTGTCGCAGATGAAGACCGTGCGCCCGGGCAGGAGGAGCGCGCTCGTCGTCGCGAGCGTCTTCACGCCGGGGCGCATCCCGATGACGTTCCTCACGGTCACGAGGTGCGTCGCGAACGGGCCGTGCGTGCCGCAGATCATGCCGTCGGCGTAGCCGAGCTCCACGAGGAGCGCGCGGTTGAGCGTCGTGCGCCGGCGCACGTCGAGCTTCGCCATCTCGACCGAGACGCCCCTGCGCTCCATGAGCCGGTGGTAATGGCTCCACAGCTCGCGGTAGCGCGGGTCGGAGTCGGGGTTCACGAGCTCGAAGTCCGTGCCGGGCCGGATGCGCAGGCCGGCGCGCTCGATGCGCATGTTCACGACGAACGGGCGACCGATGAGGATCGGCTTGGCGAGCGACTCGTCGACCACCGTCTGCACCGCCCGCAGCACGCGCTCCTCCTCGCCCTCGCAGTAGACGACGCGCTTGGGGTTGGCGTGGGCGGCGGCGAACACCGGCCGCATGATGAGGCCGGAGTGGTAGACGAACTGGTTGAGCTGCGAGCGGTAGGCGTCCCAGTCCTCGATGGTGCGCGTCGCCACGCCGGAGTCCACCGCGGCGCGCGCCACCGCCGGCGCGATGCGCACGATGAGGCGCGGATCGAACGGCTTCGGGATGAGGTACTCGGGCCCGAACCGCATCGGCACGCCGCTGTACATCTTCGCCACGACGTCGGAGAGCTCCTCCCGCGCCAGCCCGGCGATGGCGCGCACCGCCGCCATCTTCATCTCCTCGGTGATGGTGCTCGCGCCGACGTCGAGGGCCCCGCGGAAGATGAACGGGAAGCAGAGGACGTTGTTCACCTGGTTCGGGTAGTCCGAGCGCCCGGTGGCCATGATGGCGTCATCGCGGACCGCCTTCACCTCCTCCGGCATGATCTCGGGGGTGGGGTTCGCGAGCGCGAGGATGAGCGGCCGCGAGGCCATCTTCGCCACCATCTCCTTCTTCAGCACGCCGCCGGCGGAGAGCCCGAGGAACACGTCGGCGCCGGCGATGACGTCGCCGAGCGTGCGCGCCGCCGTCTCCTTGGCGTAGCGCTCCTTCAGCGGATCCATGTCCTCCTGGCGCCCCTTGTAGACGACGCCGTGGATGTCGCTGACGGTGATGTTCTCGACGCGGATGCCGAGCCGGACCAGCATGTCGAGGCAGGCGAGCGCCGCGGCGCCGGCGCCCGAGCAGACGAGCTTCGCCTCCTCGACCCGCTTCCCGACCACCTCGAGGCCGTTCAGCACCGCCGCGCCGACGATGATCGAGGTGCCGTGCTGGTCGTCGTGGAAGACCGGGATCTTCATGCGCCGGCGCAGCTCGCGCTCGATGTAGAAGCACTCCGGCGCCTTGATGTCCTCGAGGTTGATCCCGCCGAAGGTCGGCTCGAGCGACGCGATGATGTGGATGAGCTTGTCGGGGTCGCGCTCCTCGATCTCGATGTCGAAGACGTCGATGCCGGCGTACTTCTTGAAGAGGACGCCCTTCCCCTCCATCACCGGCTTCGCCGCGAGCGGGCCGATGGCCCCGAGCCCCAGCACCGCCGTGCCGTTCGTCACGACGGCGATGAGGTTGCCGCGCGAGGTCAGCTCGCTCACGGTCGCCGGGTTCGCGACGATCTCCTCGCACGCGGCGGCGACGCCAGGGGAATAGGCGAGCGAGAGGTCGCGCTGGTTCGTGAGCGCCTTCGTGGCGACGACGGAGATCTTCCCGGGTTGAGGCTTCCGGTGGTACTCGAGCGCGGCCTGACGCAGCGATTCGTCCATGGTGGTCTCCGTGTGCCCGCGGGGGTGCCGTCCCGGATGTGCTGCCCGGCCGACGCCGCCGCAATCGAACGAGGCCCTGGAACGGTCCGGGAGCGCCGGCGTTCAGGACGGTGTGGCTCCGAGGTCGGAGCCCGGCCGGGACTTGCGCCCGGCGTCAGGCTGACGGTGGAGCGGCCCGCTACAGATGTCGCCGATGCTCAAGCTGCGGACGCGAGCGCGCGCTACCGCGCCGGCCGAGGAGGCGCTGGCGCACGCCGACGCGCTCTACAACCTCGCGCGCTACCTCACGCACGACGCGAGCGAGGCCGAGGACCTGGTCCAGGAGACCTACGTCCGCGCCCTGCGCGCCTGGGGCGACTTCACCGCCGGCTCGAACGTGAAGGCGTGGCTCTTCCGCATCCTCCGGAACCTCGTCATCAGCAGGCACCGCCAGGACGTGCGCCACCCCCCGGCCGCTCCGTACGACACGACCGAGTCCGGTGCCGACGAGGCGGGCGGGGACGGCGCGGCGGCGGCCGACGTCGACTCCGAGCAGCTCCGGCGGATCGTCTCCGGTGAGGTGGAGGCGGCGCTGCGCACGCTGTCGGAGGACGCACGCACCGTCATCCTGCTCGACCTGGAGGGCCTCACCGAGACCGAGCTCGCCGCCGTGCTCGGCTGCGCCGTCGGGACCGTCAAGTCCCGCCTCAACCGCGCGCGCGCGGCGCTGCGCCTGCTCCTCGCCGACTACGCCACCCGGGGCCAGCCATGACCTGCGACGACGCCCACCAGCACCTCCACGACGACGCCCGCGGCCGCGCCGATCCCGCCGTCCACGCGGAGCTCGCCGCGCACGTCGGCGGGTGCGCGGCCTGCCAGCGCGCGCGGGAGGCGGAGCTCGCGCTCGACGAGCTGCTCGAGCACCGGCTGCCGCGCTACACCGCGCCGCTCGCGCTGAAGCGCCGGCTCGGCCTGCGCCTCGGGACGCCGGACGCCGCGCGCCCGGCGCCGGCGCGCTTTTCGCGCGTCCTCGCCCCTGCGCTCGCGGCGAGCGTCGCGCTCGTCGCGGGCGGTGCCTACCTGCAGCGCGGGGCGACCGAGCGCGCGGGGCTCGCGACCCTCACGTCCGAGGTGGTGAACGATCACCTGCGCGTCCTCGCGAGCCAGCACCCGCTCGACATCGAGAGCGGGGGGAACCACCAGGTGAAGCCCTGGTTCGAGGGCAAGCTCGACTTCGCGCCGGTCGTCCCCGCGCCGGAGGGGAGCGAGCTGCGCCTGCGCGGCGGCTCGGTCGGCTACGTCTTCGACCGCAAGGCGGCGGTCCTCGTCTACGCGCTGCGCCTGCACGTCGTGACGCTCTTCGCCTTCCGCGCCGAGGGGCTGCCGTGGCCCGGGCGCGGGACGCGGCAGCTCGGCCCGGTCGACGGACGCGAGACGTCGAGCCGCGGCTTCAACGTCGCCCTGTGGCGCGACGGCGACCTCGGGTACGTGCTCGTCTCCGACGTGAACGCGAAGGAGCTGGGCGAGGTGGCGGAGAAGCTCGCCGCGGCGACGGTGCAGGCCGGGGCGCGGTGACCCGCCACCCACCGACCGTGCTCAGGCGCTCCGCGGCCTCGCCGAGACGAACAGCGCCAGCTGCTGATCCGTGAGCGAGACGTGGTCTGTCATCCAGCACCCGAGCAGCGCGGCGACGCGCATCGGCTCGAGGTCCGCGCGCCTGTGCTGGGCGGACAGCTTCTCGATGTCGCGGATGAAGCGCTCGTGCTGCGCCTTGTGCCCGAGGTACCCGGGGTACTTGAGGTCCCTCATCAGGCTCTCCTCCGCAGCGAAGTGCATCTGGCTGTAGCTGCGGAGGTAGTTCAGCAGGGCGGAGGTCTCCTCGGCCGTGCGGTGATCGATACCGTCGACGAACGCGCCGGCGCGTCTGAACCACTCCTTGTGCTGATCGTCGATCTCCTTCAGGCCGACGGACAGCGTCGGCGTCCACGCGATCATGCTTCTCCTCCGGACGTGCGACCAGCGTCGCCTCTGCCGGGGAGGTGCACAATCCCGCATTCTCGGTAAAACGCTTTTTTGGTTGCGCGCGCGCCGCGCCGCGCCCCGACGTCGCGCGACCGCGGGACAGCCCGCCTCCACGCCCCGTCCTCGCGGGACGCACGCCGGACGGTGGGTAGGTGTGTGAAAGGTCGTGAGAACGGCAAACACGAGCAGCTCGAGGCCTC
>JBJMQK010000266.1:0-2889 GCA_045802735.1 Anaeromyxobacteraceae bacterium
CGAAGCTCGTGCGCGTGTCGGACCTCGCCGACGTGGTCGCCGGCACCGGCCCGGCGACGATCGAGCGCATGAACCGCCAGCGCCAGATCATCCTCCAGGCGAACGTGGAGAACCGCTCGCTCGGCGACGTGGTGGCGGACATCCAGCAGGGAATCGCGAAGCTGCCGAAGCCGGCGGGGACGACCTTCGTCTTCGGCGGCCAGACGCAGCGCATGAACGAGACCTTCGACAACATGGCGCTCGCGCTCTTCGTCGCCATCGTCTTCATCTACTTCGTGCTGGCGTCGCAGTTCGAGAGCTTCGTCCACCCGCTCACGATCATGGTGGCGCTTCCGCTCGCCATCGTCGGCGCGCTCTTGCTGCTCTTCCTCACGGGGAACCCCATCGGCATGCCGGCGATGATCGGCATCATCCTGCTCATGGGCCTCGTGACGAAGAACGCCATCCTGCTCGTGGACCTCACGAACGAGCTGCGCGCGCAGGGGAAGCCGATGGTGGAGGCGCTGCTCGAGGCGGGCCCGACGCGGCTCCGCCCGATCCTCATGACCTCGGCGGCGATGGTGCTCGGCATGCTGCCCACGGCCATCGCGCGCGCCGAGGGCTCCGAGTTCCGCGCGCCGATGGCGATCTCCGTCATCGGCGGTGTCATCACCTCCACGTTCCTGACGCTCGTCGTGGTGCCGGTCGTGTACACGTGGATGGACCGGTTCACGCTGAAGAAGAAGTCCGCGGCGAGCCACGACCCATTCCGCGACGCGGCGCGGCTGCGCGAGGTCGGCACCGACGCCGAGCCGAAGCGCGCCCACGCCTTCCGTCGGGAGGACGCATGACCGCAACGATGACCCTCCTCGCAGCCCTCCTCGTCGCCCAGGGCGGCCCCGCCGGCGCGCCCGCGCCCGAGCAGCGCGCCGCGCCGCCCACGCTCACCCTCGGCGACGCGATGAAGGAGGCGGGACAG
Source organism: Anaeromyxobacteraceae bacterium (assembly GCA_045802735.1). Classification (GTDB taxonomy): domain Bacteria; phylum Myxococcota; class Myxococcia; order Myxococcales; family Anaeromyxobacteraceae; genus Anaeromyxobacter_A. The sequence continues at coordinate 959 of JBJMQK010000266.1, forward strand.
AGGAACCTCGACCTGCGCGCGGCGCAGGCGCGCCTCGAGCAGTCGAAGCAGCTGCACGCCCGCGCCTGGTCGCTCTACCTGCCGCAGGTCTCGGCCGGCGCGACGTTCACGCACAACAACTTCAGCGACGTGGTGGTGCCGCTGCCGGCCTTCACGACGGTCCGGACTCGCACCGGGGCGCCGGGCACGCCCGACAACCCGACCGACCCGGCGACGAACCCGATCACGGGCGGCGCGCTCCCCGGGGCGCCGGCCGGCGTCTTCCTCTTCAACCAGAACGTGGACGTCCTCATCCAGAAGCAGTACCCGCTCGCGGCGCAGATCCAGGCGACGCAGCCCATCTTCGCGCCGCAGGCGATCTACGGCATCGCTGCGGCGCGCGCCGGCGAGCGGCTCGCGACGGACAACGTGGAGCAGGCCCGGCAGGACATCCTGTTCGGCGTGACGCAGGCGTACTACAGCGCCGCGGGGCTGAAGCAGGTGGTCGCGGTGAACGAGCGCCAGCTCGCCATCGCCCGCGACCACGAGCGCGACGCGAAGGTGCGCTTCGACGCGGGGGCCGCGCCCAAGGTGACCTTGCTCCGCGCCGAGATCGACCGCGCGCGCGCGGAGCAGGACCTGAAACGCGCGCAGAACTCCTACCTCGGCGCGAAGGTCGCGATCTCGACCTTGCTCGACCGGCGCGAGGCCGACTTCGAGGTGGAGGTGCCGCCGCCGCCACAGGTGCCGGGAGATCAGGCGGCCCTCAAGGAGGGGGCGGCGCGCGATCGGTTCGACGTGCTCGCGACGGGCGAGCAGGTGACCGTCGCGCAGAAGAACCGCGACGCCACCGTCGCGACCTACCTCCCCACGCTCGGCGCGTTCGGCCGTTACCAGTACTCGAACGCCGCCGGCTTCACCGGCGAGACGACCACCTGGGCGATCGGGCTCGCGCTCAACTGGAACCTCTTCGATGGCGGCCTGCGCGAGGCGACGCTGCGGGAGAACGAGGCGCGGGTGGCGGAGGCGAACGCGGTGCGCGAGGCCACGCTCGCCCGCGCGCGCGACGAGGTGCTGCGCACCCGGCTCGATCTCGACAGCGCCCTCGCCAACCGCCTGAAGGCGAAGGAGCAGGTGGACCTCGCCCGCGAGAACCAGCGCCTCGTCGACGTGAACTACAAGGCGGGCGCGGCGACGTACATCGAGGTCTCCGACGCGAACACCGCGCTCCTCAACGCCGAGCTGTCGCAGGTGTCGGAGGAGCTGAACGCCGACCTCGCGGCGGTGCGGCTCCTCAAGGCGGCGGGGGCGTTCACCGCGCGTTGATCCGCGGAAGCGCCCGAAGAAAACGGGCCGGCGCGCCCCCCTGCGAGGCGGCCGGCCCGTCGTGCGCAGCGTCGCTGTGCGGGTGCCCTACATGCCCGCGTCGGCGGAGCCGCTCGCGCCCTTCTTGTGGTGCTTCTTCGAGGACTTCTTGCTCGACTTCTTCGTCTTCGTCGAGGTCGAGCCGGAGCTGTCGGACGAGCCGCTCGCCGAGGAGCCCGAGGCGCCGCTCGAGCCGCTGGAGCCCGAGGACCCGCTCGTCCCGGACTCGGTGCTGCCCGTTTGGGCGAACGCGGGGGCCGAGGCGAACAGGAACAGCGCGGCGACCATCATGCTGAGCTTGCGCATGCTTCTCTCCTTTGCGGGGGGAAAGGTTCCCGCTGTGAACGAGAGAAGGCGAACGGCGTGCCAACGCTCGCGGCTGGCGTGCGCTCACGCCGGCGTGGGCTTTCGCGTGGCGAGTTCCGCGCGCGTGCCCTCGCGGGTGATGCGTCGCGGGACACCCGGCCGCGTTCCGCGAGGCCTGGCTCTACACCGATCCGAGGTGTAGCCGCGGACGCTCGCAGCGCGCGTGCAGCGGCGCGAGCCCGCTCGTCCGCCGAGCGCGCGGCCGGTCCGTCACCCCATCG
>JBJMQK010000170.1:0-5243 GCA_045802735.1 Anaeromyxobacteraceae bacterium
CCATCGCCGAGCGGGCGCGCGGCGCGCATATGGAACCGCGCGTCGTCGACGCCCTCGTGCTTGTCGTGCGGGCGCGGAGCGCCGCGGCGGGGGGCGGCGCCCCGGCGCGCGCCGCGGCCGCGAGCGCCTGAACCGCGCTTCGCCGCGGCCTCTCCGTGCTAGTCTCCGCGGCATGCCGAGTCCGAGCGGTCGAGCCTCCGCCCCGCGGCTCGTCGTCGCCTGCGCGACGGCGGCCCTCCTCGCGCAGCACGCCGCCGCAGCCGACCCCGCGACGCGCGCGTTCGACCCCGATCCGTCGCGCCCGGCGGCGCTCTCGGGCGGCGCGTTCGCCGTCGAGACGGCGGCGCGCGAGGCGCGCGGCAGCGCCCGCCTGGAGCTGCTCCTCGACTATGCCCGGGGGCTGCTCGCGCTGAAGGACGGCGACGCCAAGGTCGGCGATCTGCTGCGCGACCGCCTCGCCTTCCACCTGCTGGGGAGCTATGCCCTCGGGCCCTTCGAGCTCGGCGCCGACCTCCCCTTCGCCGCGTACCAGGGGTCGAACCTGTCGCTCCTCACCGCGCGCGGCGTCACGGGCCCGCTCGTCGACCCCATCGCCTCGACGGCGCTCGGCGACGTGCGGCTCGTCGGGAAGGCGCCCCTGCCCTGGCGCGCCGGCCCGCTCGACCTCGCCGTGCTCGCCGACCTGCGCCTGCCCACGGGCGACGAGCGCGCCTTCACCTCGGACGGCCTGGCGGTGAACCCCCAGCTCCTCGCGGGCGCGCGCCTCGGCCCGGTGCGCCTCGACGCCTCCGCCGGCTGGCTCTTCCGCAAGAGCGGCCAGTACCTTCAGCTCGTGGCGAGGGACGCGTTCACGTACGGCGTCGGCGCGCAGCTCCCCCTGCCGCGGGTGGGCCGCCTCCTCGACTGGCGAGCCATCGCCGACGTGGCCGGGCAGGTGCCGCGCGGCATCGACTCCTCCACCGCGCGCTACCGCGCTCCGCTCTCGGTGCGGGGCGGCGTCCGGGCGCGGCTCTGGCGCGACCTCGGGGTCGAGGCGGGCCTCGGCACGGGCGTCGCCTGGTTCGGCGACGCCGGGTACGGGCGCGAGTCCTTCCGCGCCTTCCTCGGGCTTCGCTGGGAGCGCGCCGGCGTGGAGGGTGAGCCCGGCGCCGGCACGGGCGACCGCGACGGCGACGGCGTGCCCGACGACCGCGACCGCTGCCCCGACGAGCCCGGCCCCGCCGAGCTGGACGGCTGCCCGGACCGCGACGGCGACGGCATCGCCGACCTCGACGACAAGTGCCCCGACGCGCCCGGCCCGCCGCAGAGCGACGGCTGCCCGCCGCCGGCGAACCAGCCCGACGTCGAGATCGAGACCTCGCGCCTGTCGCTCAAGGAGGCGATCACCTTCGACACCGGCCGCGACACGATCCGCCCCGAGTCGTCGCGCATCATCCAGTCGATCGCGACGATCCTGCAGGCGCACCCGGAGCTGAAGCGGCTGCGCATCGAGGGGCACACCGACAACCGCGGCGCGCGCCCCTACAACCTCGACCTGTCGCAGCGCCGGGCCCGGGCGGTGGTGCGCGCGCTCGTGGCGCGCGGGGTCGCCGAGGGCCGCCTCGAGGCGGCCGGCTACGGGTTCGACCGCCCCATCGCCACGAACGCGACGTCGCTCGGCCGGGCGAAGAACCGCCGCGTCGACATCACGATCCTGACCGAGGGCCCGCGCTCGTGATCCGGCTCGCCATCTTCGACCTCGACGGCACGCTCGTCGACTCGCGCCTCGACCTCTGCCTCGCGGTGAACCACGCCCTGCGCGTCGTGGGCCTCCCCGAGCGCACCCTCGATGAGGTCGCGAGCTTCGTCGGCGAGGGCGCGGTGAAGCTCGTCGAGCGCGCCGTCGCGCCGCGCACCGACCTCGTGGGCCCGGCGCTCGCCGCCTGGTGGGAGCACTACGAGGCACACCTCCTCGACAACACCGTGCTCTACCCCGGCCTCGCCGAGCTGCTCCGGCAGGCGCCGTACGCGCTCGCGGTGCACACGAACAAGCCGGGCGCGCTCGCGCGGCGGCTGCTCGACGGCCTCGGCGTGCTCGCCCGCTTCGCGACGGTCGTCGGCGGGGACGAGGCGGCGCGCAAGCCCGATCCCGCCGGCGCGCGCGCGATCCTCGATCGCCTCGGCGTCCCGGCGGCCGAGGCCGCCTTCGTCGGCGACAGCCTCGTCGACCTCGCCACCGCCCGCGCCGTCCCGCTCCGCTTCGAGGCGGTCGGGTGGGGGCTCGTCTCCGCCGAGCGGCTCGTCGCGGCAGGTGCGCCCCCGCCCGCGCGCGACGCCGCCGAGCTCCACGCGCGGCTCGCGGCGAAGCAGGTCGAGCCGCCGCGGCGCGCTCCCGTCGACGCGCGCCTGTCGCTCGAGGAGCGCGTGCAGGCGCTCCTCAGGGAAGGGCGGTCGCGAGAGGCGGCCACCGACGCGATCCAGACGCTCGGCCCGCAGGTGCTCGCCTACCTCACGGCGCTCCTCAAGAACGAGGGCGACGCCCGCGAGGTCTTCTCCCACTTCGCCGAGGACCTGTGGAAGGGCCTCGCCGGCTGGCGGGGCGAGGCGTCCCTGCGCGGCTGGGCCTACCGCATCGCCTGGCACGCGAGCGTGCGCTGGGTGCGCGATCCGTTCCGCCAGCGCGGGCAGCGCCTCGAGACGACCGAGGCCTCGCGGCTCGCGCAGGAGGTCCGGTCGTCGATCGCGGAGAACGCCTGGCGCGAGGAGCGCATGGCCCGGCTGCGCGACCTCCTCGATCCGGAGGAGCGGACGCTCCTCATCCTCCGCATCGATCGCGGCCTCTCCTGGCGCGAGGTGGCGGACGTCCTCGCCGAGGACGGGTGCCCGGCTCCGAGCGAGGCGGCGCTGCGCAAGCGCTTCGAGCGCCTCAAGGAGAAGCTCGGGAAGGCGGCGCGCGACGAGGGACTGATAGAGTAGTCCGTCCGCCCTTCGACTCCGCTGCGGCCGAAAAGTCGCCGCCGCGCACGCGCCGTGCTAACGCGAAGGCATGCTGAAGCTCCTCCTCGCGCTCACCTTCGCCGGCGCGGTGGCGCTGGCGGCGGCGTTCGTCCCGCTGCGTGGCTCGACGCTCGTGGAGCGCTGGAGGGCGGCGCCCGACGCGGCGGCGTTCGCCGCGCGCGGCTGGCGCGACGCGAAGCTCGCCTGTGGTCTCGCGAAGGAGGGCGCCCGCGTGGCACGGCCGTCCGCGGCGCGCCCCGGCCGACCCGCGCGCCCCGCCCACGCAGCCTCCCCGAGCGAGGCGCACAGCGAGCAGGACCGCGCCGCCCTCGACCGCATCGTCGCCGAGCACGCGCGACCGTAAGGGCGCCACCGGGCGGGCCCACGCCCCGCCGTTGTGGCGCGGCCACTTCGCACCCACCTTGATGACGGGGGTGGCGGATGGCGGGTGGGTCGGTCGTGGTCGCGCTGGCAGCGGTCCTCTCCGCAACATCCTCGCCCGGCACCGCACGGCCGGGGCCCCTCTACCGCGAGGCGCACGCCGAGGGGCGCGTTCCCGACGCGAGGGCGGCCGACGCCAAGGCGCCGCCGCCCGTCGCGCGCGGCGGGCTCCCCGAGCTGTCGCAGGTCGCGCAGGCGGTGCTCCCGGCCGTGGTCGGCATCCTCACCACGCAGGCGGCTTCCGACGCGCCCGCGGCGGGCGACCCGCTCAAGGACTTCTTCGAGCACTTCAAGGGCGACGGCGGCCGGAGAGGGCTCGCCACGGGGTTCGTCATCCACCCGGACGGCTTCATCGTCACGAACGCGCACGTCGTCGAGGGTGCCGGCCGCGTGGAGGTGGAGATCGGCGAGGAGGACGAACGCGTGCCGGCGCGCGTCGTCGGCCGCGACGAGGCGAGCGACATCGCGCTCCTCAAGGTGGACGTGGGGCGCCCGCTCGCCGTGCTCTCGCTCGGCGACTCGGACCGGCTCCAGATCGCGGAGTGGGTGATGGTCGTCGGGAACCCGTTCGGCCTGTCGCACACGGTGACGCTCGGCATCGTGAGCCACACCGGCCGCGCCGACGTCGTCCCCGCGGGCCGCGACGGCTACTACGACTTCATCCAGACCGACGCCTCGATCAACCCCGGGAACTCGGGCGGACCGATCGTGAACCTGCGCGGCGAGGTGATCGGCATCGCGACCGCCATCAACGCCACCGGCCAGGGCATCGGCTTTGCCGTGCCGATCAACATGGCGAAGGAGATCGTCGGACAGCTCCGCGACCACGGACAGGTGGTCCGCAGCTGGATGGGGGTCTCCGTGCGCGAGTCGCGGCCGAAGTCCAGCGGACCGGCGCACGGGCGCGAGGTGGTCGTCACGGACGTCGTGCGCGGCGGGCCGGCGGCGTCGAGCGGGCTCAAGGTGGGCGATGTCATCACGGCGTTCGACGGTCGGCGCATCCCGAGCGCCGCCCGGCTCCGCTGGTACGTCGCCACCGCCGGGGTGGGAAAGGCGGTCTCGATGAACGTCCGCCGCGGGGCGGGCGAGCAGCTGCTCCGCATCGAGCTGGCGGAGCTGCCGACCGTGCGCCCGCCGATCGCGTCGTCGCCCCCACCCGGCGAGCCGCCGGTGGCGCCCGAGTAGCCGCGCGCGGGCGCCACGCGCGGCTTGCGATCCACCCCGCCTTGGGTTTATCTAGGCCCCCTCGCGCCCCCTCGGGCGCGAACGCCTTTAGAGAGACCTCATGGCCGAGACCGAGACGCAGACCGCGAAGCCGAAGAAGAAGGCGCCGACGCCGAAGGCGGCCGGCAAGAAGTCCTGCTCCGTCGAGGGGTGCAAGCGCGCCTACCGCGCGAAGGACCTCTGCTTCTTCCATTACAAGAAGTGGCGCCGCGGCGAGCTCGAGAAGAAGCCCGGGCTCGGCGGCGCTCGCTACGACACCTGCGGCAAGGAAGGCTGCAAGAAGAAGGTCGCTGGCCACGGGCTCTGCCAGGAGCACTTCGACGCCTGGAAGGCGAGCCGCAAGAGCGCGAAGCTCGCCGCCCCGGCCGCCGCCGCCAGCTAGCCGTTCGCCGCGGTCGGGTCACCCGGCCGCGAGCCTCCTCGCGAGCGCTCGCACCGCGGCGAGCAGCAGCTCCACCTCGCGCTGCGTCGGCTCGGCCCGACCGAGCAGCCTGCGCCAGTCGGCCAGGATGTGCTCGGGGTTCTGCGGGTTCAGGTAGCCGGAGGCGCCGAGCAGGGCCGTGAGCTGCGTCCACAGCGCCTCGACGGTGGCGTGGCGCGCC
>JBJMQK010000173.1:0-14107 GCA_045802735.1 Anaeromyxobacteraceae bacterium
CACCGACCCGACGTTCCACCCGCTCGCGCTCCACTACCAGAAGGAGTTCCGCGAGCTCAGGCAGATGTTCAACGACCGCTACCGGCGCGACCTCGTCGCCGCGTTCCGGCGGCTCGAGGAGGCGGGTCGGCTCGAGCTCCTCACCTGCGGCGCGACGCACGGGTTCCTGCCGCTCATGCAGATGTACCCGGAGGCGGTGCGCGCGCAGATCGCGGTCGCCGTGGCGCACCACCGGCGCCACTTCGGCAAGGATCCGGTCGGCATCTGGCTGCCCGAGTGCGGCTACTTCCCCGGGCTCGACCGCTACCTCGCCGAGCAGAACATCCGCTTCTTCTTCGTCGACACGCACGGCGTCACCGACGCGACGCCGCGCCCGCGCTACGGCGTGTACGCGCCGGTCTACACGCCCACCGGCCCGGCGGCGTTCGCGCGCGACCCCGAGTCGTCGATGCAGGTGTGGAGCGCCGAGTCCGGCTACCCGGGCGACCCGGACTACCGCGAGTTCTACCGCGACATCGGCTGGGACCTCGACTTCGACTACGTGAAGGAGTACGTGCAGCCGACCGGGCACCGCAAGAACGTCGGCATCAAGTACTTCCGCATCACCGGCAAGACGGCGCACAAGCAGCCCTACGACCCGGAGCGCGCGCGGGAGCGCGCGGCGATGCACGCGGGGAACTTCATGTTCAACCGCGAGCGGCAGATCGAGCACCTCTCGTCGCGCATGGCGGGGACGCGCCCCATCGTCGTGTCGCCCTACGACGCCGAGCTGTACGGGCACTGGTGGCACGAGGGCCCGACCTTCATCGACTACCTCCTGCGCAAGGTCGCCTTCGACCAGAAGATCTTCCGGCTCGCGACCCCGGGTGAATACCTGCGCGAGAACCCCGAGCAGCAGGTCGCGACGCCGCCGCTCTGCTCCTGGGGCGCGGGCGGCTACGCCGGCGTCTGGCTCGACGGCTCGAACGACTGGGTCTACCGCCACCTGCACAAGGCGGCGGAGCGGATGATCGCGCTCGCGAAGGACACCTCCGAGGCGGACGGGCTGAAGCGCCGCGCGCTCAACCAGGCGGCGCGCGAGCTGCTCCTCGCGCAGTCCTCGGACTGGGCCTTCATCATGAAGACCGGGACGATGGTGGAGTACGCCATCCGCCGCACGAAGGAGCACCTCCTCCGCTTCGGCCGCCTGCACGACCAGGTCCGCTCCGGGCACATCGACGAGGGCTGGCTCTCCTACGTCGAGGGGAAGGACAACATCTTCCCCGAGATCGACTGGCGGGTTTATCGCTGAAGCGAGCGCTCCGTAGGAGCGCGAGTCGATCCGCGACCCGCCCAGGAACCCTCGCCAGAGCCCCCAGGAACCCCCGCATCAACGACTCCACATCACGAGGCGCATCCATGTCCGAAGATCTGGGTTCCACCGAGCGCGAGATCATCTCGCAGCGGATGCGCAAGGCCGACGAGCTGAAGAAGCTCGGCGTGAACCCGTTCGGCAACGGGCTCGCGCCGAGGCACCTCGCCGAGGATCTCGTGCGCCGCTACGGCGATGCGCCGGCCGAGGAGATCGCGAAGGACCCGGGGAGCTGGTCCGTCGCCGGGCGCGTCCTCGCGATCCGCAGCTTCGGCAAGGCGGCGTTCCTGCGCGTGCGCGACCGCTCGGGCGACCTCCAGGTCTGGGTGAAGAAGGACAAGGTCGGCGACGCGGCGTTCGAGGTCTTCAAGCTCCTCGACGTGGGCGACCTCACGTACGCGGAGGGCCCGGCGACGCGCACCAAGACCGGCGAGCTGACCGTCGAGGCGGCGCGCTTCACGATCCTCACGAAGGCGCTCCGCCCGCTCCCGGAGAAGTGGCACGGGCTCTCCGACGTCGAGGAGCGCTACCGGCGCCGCTACGTGGACCTCGCCGTGACGCCCGGCGTGCGCGAGACGTTCCGCAAGCGCGCGAGGATCGTCTCGACGATCCGCGCCTTCCTCGACGAGCGGGGCTACCTCGAGGTCGAGACGCCGACCCTGCACAAGCCGGAGGAGGCGGGCGGCGCCGCGGCGCGCCCGTTCGAGACGCACCACAACGCGCTCGACCTCTCGCTCAAGCTGCGCATCGCGACCGAGCTGCACCTGAAGCGGCTCGTCGTGGGCGGGCTCGACCGCGTCTACGAGATCGGCCGCATCTGGCGGAACGAGGGGATCGACCGCCGCCACAACCCCGAGTTCACCTCGATCGAGTTCTACGAGGCGTACGCGACGCACGAGGACCTCATGCGCCTGACCGAGGCGCTGTTCCACCGGCTCGCGCTCGAGGTGACGGGGAGCGCGGCGGTCACGTTCCAGGGGCAGACCATCGACCTCACCCCGCCGTACCCGCGCGTCTCGATGCTCGAGGTCGGCGCGAAGGCGCTCGGGCTCTCCCCCGACGACGCCCTCGCGGGGAAGGGCCTCGCCGAGGCGCTCGGCCGCGCCGCGTCGCGCGAGCACGTGAAGGAGGACGCCTGGAAGCTCGAGCAGGCGGCGAGGCGCTCGCCCGGTGAGGCGGTCGCGGCGGCCTTCGAGATCTTCGGGGAGCCGGAGCTCCCGAAGGACCGGCCGGTGTTCGTCGTCGACTTCCCGCTCGAGATCAGCCCCCTCTCGCGCCGCCGGGACGCCGACCCGCGGCTCGTCGATCGCTTCGAGCTGTTCGCCGCCGGGATGGAGCTCGCGAACGCCTTCTCCGAGCTGAACGACCCGGTCGACCAGCGCGCGCGCTTCGAGGCGCAGGTGCAGGCGAAGGCCGCGGGCGACGAGGAGGCGATGCCGTACGACGAGGACTTCGTGCGGGCGCTCGAGCACGGCATGCCCCCCACGGCCGGGGAGGGGATCGGCATCGACCGCCTCGCCATGCTGCTCACCGACTCCGCTTCCATTAGAGACGTGATCCTGTTCCCGCTCCTCAAGACGCGGGAGTGAGCCGACCGCTCGGACGGTTGAACGATCGTTTGAACCCGAACCCCGACCCGCTGAGCGAACCCGCCCTGTCGAACGACGGCGCGCCGGCGGTGGCGCCGCCGCACGTGTCGCTGCACGTCCCCAAGGTCTTCTCCGCGCCGTGCTTCCTCGTCGCCGCGGTCGGCGTCATCGGCGCGCCGCTCGTCGCGGCCATCGGCCAGGTCGCGCTCGCCGATCGCGCCTCCGCCGCCGTCGCCGCGGGCGTCCCGGCGCTCGCGGGCGCGCTCCTCGCCCTCGCCGCGGGCGCGCTCGCCGCGGCCATCGGCCGCCGCGTCGGGTTCTTCGAGATCGCCGCCGCGATGCTGCTCCTCTTCGGCCTCCTCTTCGGCCCGGTGCTCGCCGGCGCCCGCTTCGGCGCGGCGGCGCTCATCGTGAAGAGCTGGCAGGCGCAGGGGCCGCTCGTGGTCGCCCTCGGGCTCCTCTCGTCGGGGCTCCTCGCGGGGACGTTCACCTTCGCGGGCGCGACGCTCGGCTTCCTGCTCTTCGGCTCGGGCCGGCTCGACCCGTCCCTCTCGTACGAGCTCTTCGTCGCGAAGAGCCACCTGCGGCTCTCGCCGCGCACGCTCCTCGCGCTCTTCGTCCTCGTCATCACCGGCATCGCCCCGGGCCTGCTCGTCGCGATGGTCTGGTCGTACGCGCGGGCGCGGCGCGAGCGGCGGGCGATCCTGCGCGGCGAGCTCACGTGGCGGCCGCGCATGCCTGCGACGCTGCTCATGACGCTCATCTCCATCGGCGGCGTGGCGATCGGCGTGTGGGCGCTCACCGTGGTGCTGTCGGTCATGAGCGGCTTCGAGACCGACCTCAAGGACAAGATCCTCGGCACCCGCTCGCACGGGATGGTCCTGAAGTACGGCGAGAACGACTTCCCCGAGTGGCGGAACGTGCGCGAGCAGGTGCTCGCCGTCCCGGGGATCGTGGGCGCGACGCCGTTCCTCTATCGCGAGGTGATGCTCTCGGCGGACCAGCAGCTCCAGGGCGCGATCCTCGACGGCATCGACGCGACCACGGTGGGCTCCGTCCTCGACCTCCCCGGCAAGATCCAGGAGGGGAAGCTCGAGTGGCTCGCGCACCCGGAGCGCATCGGCGGCGGCCAGGGCGCCGCGGCGGCGGCGAAGGTCCTCCCCGGCATCGCCATCGGCAAGGAGCTCGCCCACACGCTGCGCGTCTTCGTGGGCGACACCGTGAACGTCATCTCGCCGCTCGGCGACATCGGGCCCGCCGGTCCGCAGCCGAAGAGCCGGCCGTTCCGGGTGGCGGCGGTCTTCTACACCGGGATGTACGAGTACGACTCGAAGTTCTCGTACATCGACCTCGCCGAGGCGCAGCGCTTCTTCGGCGCGGGCGAGTCGGTGAGCGGGCTCGAGGTGAAGGTCTCCGACGTGGACCTCGCGCGCCCGATCCTGCGCCGCGTCGTCGCGCGGCTCGAGGGCTTCCCCTACCGCGCGCGCGACTGGGGCGAGCTCAACCGCAACCTCTTCTCCGCGCTGCAGATGGAGAAGGTGGTGATGGCGATCATCCTCGGCTTCATCGTGCTCGTCGCGAGCTTCATCATCGTGGCGACGCTCATCATGCAGGTGCTCGACAAGCGGCGCGAGATCGCCGTGCTGAAGTCGATGGGCGCCGGCGCGCCGTCGGTGATGAAGATCTTCGTCGCCGAGGGGATCATCATCGGCGCGATCGGCACCGCGTTCGGCCTCATCCTCGGGCTCGGGACCTGCCTCCTCGTCGACAAGGTGGGGATCCCGCTCGACCCGGAGGTCTACTACATCTCCAACCTGCCGGTGCGGATGAACCCGCTCGAGTTCGCGCTGGTGGCGGTGCTCGCGCTCGTGCTCTCCTACCTCGCCACGATCTACCCCGCGTCGAAGGCCTCCCGCCTCGAGCCGGTCGAAGGGCTGAGGAGCGAGTGACCCCCTCCGTTCGCCCTGAGCGTAGCGCAGCGGAGTCCTCCGTTCACCCAGAGCGTAGCGCAGCGGAGTCGAAGGGGGTGCCCATCCTCTCCGTCCGCGGCCTCGTCAAGACCTACCTCATGGCCGACAAGGCCGGCGGCGGGCCGCGCAGCGTCGAGGTGCTGCGCGGGATCGACCTCGACATCGCGCCGGGGGAGATCGTCGCGCTCACCGGGCCGTCGGGCTCGGGCAAGAGCACCTTCCTCAACGTCATCGGCGCGCTCGACGTGCCCACGCGTGGCCAGGTGCTGTTCGACGGCGACGACGTGTTCGCCCTCGACGAGGCGGCGCGCGCCGCGTTCCGGAACGACACCGTCGGGTTCATCTTCCAGAGCCACCACCTCCTCCCCGAGTTGACGGCGGTCGAGAACGCGATGATGCCGGCGCTCATCCGGCGCTCGCCGCGCGGCGAGGCGCGGCGTGCCGCCGAGGAGATGCTCCGCCTCGTCGGCCTCGGCGACCGCGTCGAGCACAAGCCGGGCGAGCTGTCCGGCGGCGAGGGGCAGCGGGTCGCGCTGGCGCGCGCGCTGTGCCTCAAGCCCAGGCTCCTCCTCGCGGACGAGCCGACGGGCAACCTCGACCCGGCGACGGCCGAGGGCATCCACCGCCTGCTCCAGGACCTCAACGCCCGCCTCGGGATCACCATGGTCATCGTGACCCACAACGAGCGGCTCGCGGACGCCCTGCCGCGGCGGCTGCGGCTCGGCATGGGTCGCCTCGCCTGAGGTCGCGCGGGGTTCTCCTTGATGAAAAGGGGCCCTCCGACATAAATTGCGCCCCCTCGTGACGCGCCTCCCCCTCCTCCTCGTCGTCCTGGCGCTCGCGCTCGGTCCCGGCAGCCGTCCCTCCGCAGCGGAGGCTCCCACCGTCGCCGGCGTCACGGTCGAGGGGAACCGCCGGGTCGAGGGGGACGCCGTCAAGGCCGCGATCTCCACCAAGCCCGGGACGCCGCTCGACCGCGCCAAGGTGGACCGCGACCTCAAGGCCGTGCTGAAGCTCGGCTACTTCGCCGACGTGGTGGTCGAGGAGCGCGGGCCGCCCGACGCGCCCACGCTCGTCTTCCGGGTGTCCGAGCGCCCCGCGGTGCGCGAGGCGCGCATCACCGGGAACGAGGAGCTGTCGACCGACGATCTCAAGGACACGGTGGAGGTGAAGCCGTACCAGATCCTCGACCTCGGCCACGTCCGGAAGAGCGTCAAGAAGATCCAGGAGAAGTACGTCGACAAGGGCTACTACCTCGCGGAGGTGACGTACCGGCTCGAGGAGAAACCCGACAACCAGATCGACGTCGTGTTCGTCGTGAACGAGCACGCGAAGGTGCAGGTGAAGGAGATCGTCATCCTCGGCAACGAGAACGTGCCGCGCGAGGACCTCACCGCCGTCATGTCGACGCAGGAGGGCGGCTACCTCTCCTTCGTCACGAGCACGGGCACCTACCGCGAGGAGGCGTTCCAGCACGACATCCAGAACATCCAGTTCATCTACGCCGACCGCGGCTACATCTCGGCGAAGGTGGCGAAGCCGTCCGTCGCGCTCTCCCCCGACAAGCGCTTCCTCTTCATCACCATCCGCATCGAGGAGGGCGAGCAGTACCGCGTGGGGAAGATCGACTTCGCCGGCGAGCTGCTCCACGACAAGGGGGAGCTGCAGAAGCTCATCGCGGTGAAGCCGGGCGACATCTTCGCCCGCTCGCGGGTGGCGAAGGACCTCTTCGCGGTGGCGGACCTCTACCGCGACGACGGCTACGCCAACGCGAACGTGAACCCCATCACCAACGTCGACGCGAAGACGCGCATCGTCGACGTCGACTACGAGGTCCAGCCGGGCAAGAAGACCTACTTCGAGCGCATCGAGATCGCGGGCAACTCGAAGACGCGCGACAAGGTGATCCGCCGCGAGCTGCGCATCTACGAGGGCGAGCTCTACAACAACGCCGCGCTCAACACCTCCAAGTCGCGCGTCACCGCGCTCGGCTACTTCGAGAACGTCGCCATCACCACCGAGCGCGGCAGCGCCGAGGACAAGCTCGTCGCGCGCGTGAACGTGAAGGAGCGCTCCACCGGCACGTTCCAGATCGGCGCCGGATTCTCCTCGTACGAGAACTTCATCCTCACCGGGCAGATCTCGCAGAACAACTTCTTCGGGTGGGGGCAGACGCTCTCGCTGCAGCTCCAGTACTCGTCGATCCGGCAGCTCGGCCAGATCCAGTTCGTCGACCCGTACTTCCTCGACTCGAAGTGGACGTTCGCCTTCGACATCTACGCCACCGAGGGCTTCTTCACGACGTTCGTCCGCAAGGCGATCGGCGGGTCGATGACCTGGGGGTACGAGCTGAACGGGCTCGCCGACGTCCTCCCCTTCACGAGGAACCTGGAGGACTTCCGGCTCTTCGCGACCTACACCAACGAGTACGTCACGGTGACGCCGAACGGCATCACCGACATCCTGCTCGCGAACCGCTTCCGCTCCGGCACGACGAGCGCGATCCGCCTGTCGCTGCAGTGGGACAAGCGCGACAACCGCCTCTTCCCGACGAGCGGGTTCTTCCACGCGCTCTCGGCCGAGGCGGCGCCGCCGTTCCTCGCGCCCTCCGCGCTGTTCGGCGATCGCGTGAACCTCTTCACGCGCTACACGCTCGACTCGCGCTTCTACCACCCGCTGTTCTGGGGCGTCGTCGCGCGCGCGAAGCTCGCCGCGGGCTACATCATCGGCTGGGACGACGCCCACCCCGTCCCCATCTCCGAGCTGTACTACCTCGGCGGCATCAACTCGGTGCGCGGCTACCGCCTGCTCTCGATCTCCCCGTCGATCCGGGTCGGCGCCTCGCCCGATCCGAGCGCCGCGACCGCCGACTTCTTCACCGGCGGCAACAAGCAGGTGACGCTCAACCTCGAGCTCGAGTTCCCGCTGTTCGAGAAGGTGGGCATCAAGGGCGTCGTGTTCTACGACCTCGGCAACACCTTCAAGCAGGGGAACTTCTTCAGCGACCCCGACCACCCCGGCCTCGCGCTGTCGCTCTTCAAGTCGGTGGGGTTCGGCTTCCGCTGGTTCAGCCCCATCGGCCCCCTGCGCTTCGAGTGGGGCATCCCGCTCGACCGCCGCAAGGACGTGCTCGGCAACTCCATCGACAACGCGCTCGACTTCCAGTTCACCATCGGCAACTTCTTCTAGTACCCAGGAGAGAGGCACCCCCATGCAGAAGGTCCCCGTCGCCCTCGCCACCCTGCTCGCCCTCGGGCTCGCCGGCGCCCCGGCGCGCGCGCGCGCCGAGCAGAAGCTCGCGTTCGTCGACCTGCAGCGCGCCCTGAACGAGGTCGACGAGGGGAAGACCGCGAAGGCCGCGCTGAAGCGCGAGTTCGACCAGAAGCAGAAGACGCTCGACGAGAAGAAGGGCGAGTTCGACAAGCTCCGCGGGGAGTTCGAGAAGCAGGCGGTCGTCATGAGCGACGACGCCCGCAAGGAGCGCCAGGGCGAGCTCGAGCGCAAGCAGATGGAGCTGCAGGGGCTCTTCGTGCAGATGCAGAAGGAGCTGTCGGAGCGCGAGCGCGAGACGACGCGCGGCATCTTCGACAAGATGCACGCCATCGTGAGCGAGATCGCCGAGCAGGAGGGCGTCGCGCTCGTGCTCACCGCCGAGGCGCTCGTCTTCGCGACGCCGTCCCTCGACTTCACGAACGAGCTCGTCCGCAAGTACAACGCGCGCCACAAGCCCGGCAGCGGTGGGAAGGCCGCCGCCGGCGCCGAGAAGAAGGGGGGCGCGGAGAAGAAGCCCACCGCGAAGAAGGAGGGGAAGTGACGTTCACCGTCGCCGAGCTCGCCGCCCGCGTGGGCGCCGAGGTCTCAGGCGACGGGACCCTCGCGATCGGCCGCGTGGCGCCCCTCGAGGACGCCGGGCCGGACGCGCTCTCCTTCTTCACGAACAAGCGCTACCGCAAGGCGTTCGAGGCCTCGCGCGCCGGCGCGGTGGTGGTCGATCCGGCCGAGGACGTTCCCGCGGGCAGGACCGTGCTCCGCGCCCGCGAGCCCTACCTCGGCTTCGCCAAGCTCGCGACGCTCTTCCACCCGCCGGCGGAGGCCATCCCCGACGTCGCGCCCGAGGCGTTCGTCCACCCGACCGCGCGCGTCGATCCCTCCGCCGAGGTCCAGCCGTTCGCCTACGTCGGCGCGGACGCGACGGTCGGCGCGCGCTGCATCCTCTACCCGGGAGCGTACGTGGGCCCGGGCGCGCGGCTCGGCGAGGACTGCGTCCTCTGGCCGAACGCCGTCGTGCGCGATCGCTGCGTGCTCGGGAACCGGGTGGTGCTCGAGCCCGGGTGCGTCGTGGGGTCGGACGGGTTCGGGTTCGCCTTCGACGCCGCGGGCGCCGGGAGCGGGCCGCGCCACTACAAGGTGCCGCAGACCGGCGTCGTCGTGGTCGAGGACGACGTCGAGCTGGGCGCGAACACCTGCGTCGACCGCGCGACGCTGGGCGAGACGCGCATCGGACGGGGCGTGAAGGTCGACAACCTCGTCCAGATCGCCCACAACGTCGAGGTGGGGCCGCTCACGCTCCTCATCTCGCAGGTGGGGATCGCCGGCTCGACGAAGCTCGGCGCGGGCGTCATCGCCGCGGGCCAGGTCGGGATCATCGGCCACCTCCACATCGGCGACGGCGCGAAGCTCCTCGCCCAGGCCGGCATCACGACCGACGTGCCCGCCGGCGAGATGATGTTCGGGAGCCCGGCGCGCCGGCGCGCCGAGCAGGGCCGCATCGAGGCCTCCCTGTCGCGGCTACCGGAGCTCCTGAAGCGGGTGCGGGAGCTCGAGAAGAAGCTCGAGAGAGCGGAGGAGGACGCGTGCCGGAACCGATCCTGAACGTGCAGCAGATTGAGAAGCTGCTCCCGCACCGCTACCCGTTCCTGCTCGTCGACAGGGTGATCGAGCTCGAGAAGGGGAAGCGCATCGTCGCGCTCAAGTGCGTGACGATGAACGAGCCGTTCTTCACCGGGCACTTCCCCGGGACGCCGGTGATGCCGGGCGTCCTCATCATCGAGGCGCTCGCGCAGACCGCGGCGCTCCTCGCGCTCGTCGGGATGACCGAGGAGGAGCGCAAGGGGAAGGTGACCTACTTCATGGGCATCGACGGCGCGCGCTTCCGCAAACCGGTCGTGCCCGGCGATCGCCTCGAGCTGTCGGTCGAGGTGGTGAAGGCGAAGGGGGCCGTCCTGAAGGTCAAGGGCGAGGCGAAGGTGGACGGCCAGGTCGTCGCCGAGGCGGAGATCATGGCGATGCTGGCCAGCGCGGGGGCGTGAGCACGATGGCGATTCACCCCACGGCCGTCGTCGCGCCGGGCGCCCTCGTCCACCCGAGCTGCGAGATCGGCCCCTACGCCGTCGTCGGCGCGAAGGTCCGGCTCGGCCCGGGGAACGTGGTCGGCGCCCACGCGGTGCTCGACGGCGACACGGCGTTCGGCGAGGCGAACCGCGTCTTCCCGCACGCCTGCATCGGGCAGATCCCGCAGGACCTCAAGTACCGCGGCGAGGCCACGCGCCTCGAGATCGGCGACCGGAACCAGTTCCGCGAGTTCACGACGGTGCACATCGGCACGGCGGGCGGCGGCGGCGTCACGCGCATCGGCTCGGGCTGCCTGTTCATGGCGAACAGCCACGTCGCCCACGACTGCCAGGTGGGCGACGGCTCCATCCTCGCGAACTCGGTCGCGCTCGCCGGCCACGTCACGCTCGAGGACCACGTCATCCTCGGCGGGCTCTCGGCGGTCCACCAGTTCACGCGCGTCGGACGCGTCGTCTTCTCGGCGGGCGGCTCGATCATCGTCCAGGACGTGGCGCCCTACTGCATGGTGCAGGGCGACCGCGCGCAGCTCGCGGGACTGAACCTCACCGGCCTGCAGCGCGCCGGCTACGGCGACGAGAAGCTCGCGCGCGTGAAGGACGCCTACAAGATCGTCTTCCGCCAGAAGCTCGGGCTGCGCGAGGCGTGCGCGCAGCTCACGGCGCAGTACGCCGGCGCGCCGGAGATCGAGCACCTCGTGCGGTTCCTCGAGGGCGTCGGCGAGCGCGGGCTCGTGCGGTAGGTTGTCCCTTCGACTCCGCGCCTGCGGCGTACGCTCAGGGTGAACGGAAGAGGTCGCGGTCGGGTTCGAGGTCGAGGTCGGAATCGAGGGTCGAGTATCTTGTCGACGATCGGCCTCATCGCCGGGGGCGGCCGCTTCCCCCTCCTCTTCGCCGAGAGCGCGCGCCGCGCCGGTCACCGCGTGGTCGCGACGGGCTTCGTCCGGCAGACGCTCCCGGAGCTCGAGCGCGCCGTCGACGCGCTCACCTGGGTGAAGCTCGGTGAGTTCGGTAAGATCGCCGCGGCGCTCAGGGCCGGCGGCGCGTCCGAGGCGGTCCTGCTCGGCGGCGTCGCGAAGGCGCGCTTCTTCCGCGACGCCTGGCTCGACGGGGCCGGGCTCAAGATCCTCGCGCAGGTCGCGGTGCGCTCGGACGACAACCTCCTGCGCGCCATCGCGCGCTGGCTCGGGGAGCAGGGCCTCCCGGTGGTGGACGCGACGCCGTTCCTCGCCGACCGCCTCGCCCCCGAGGGCGTGCTCGGGAAGCACGCGCCGACCGACGAGGAGTGGGCCGACGCGCGCTACGGCCTCGAGCTGGCGCGCGGCGTGGGGCGGCTCGACCTCGGCCAGACCGTCGTCGTGAAGGGGCGCGTCGGGGTCGCGGTGGAGGCGCTCGAGGGCACCGACGCGTGCATCCGCCGCGGCGGGGAGCTGGCGCACGGCGGCGCCGTGGTGGTGAAGGCGGTGAAGCCGGACCAGGACCGCCGCTTCGACCTGCCGGCGGTCGGTCCGGAGACGATCGACGTCATGCGCGAGGCGGGCGCGCGCGTGCTCGCGGTGGAGGCGGGCGCGACGCTCGTCATGGACAAGGACGAGATGGTGGCGCGCGCCGATCGCGCGAAGATCGCGGTCGTCGGGGTCCGCTGATGGCGGCGTGGGCGCGCGACGCGGCGGGCGGCGCCGAGCTCGAGATCCTCGTGCAGCCGCGCGCCTCGCGGACGCGGGTGGTCGGCGAGCACGACGGGCGGCTCAAGATCCAGCTCGCGGCCCCGCCGGTGGACGGGGAGGCGAACGCGGCGCTCGTGGCGTTCCTCGCCGGCGCCCTCGGCGGCCGCAAGGCGGACGTCGCGCTCGTGCGCGGCGAGGCCGGGCGCCGCAAGACGGTGCGCGTCGCGGGCGTCGCCGCCGCGGCGGCGCTCGCGGCGCTCGCGCCGCCGGCGTGACCGCCGCCTACTGCAGCTTCGAGGCCGAGAAGAACGCGACGAGGTTCGCCTGGCAGCTGTAGCCGGAGAGCCCGCTGAAGTTCTGGAAGTCGAGGTAGACGCGGTTCGCGCCGGCGGTCGCGGGCACGACGCGGCTCACCGAGAACGGCACCTGCACCTGCGTCGCTCCCTGCGGGAAGCGCACGAAGGCGGAGGAGGCGACCGGCCCCGCGTCGTGCTGCGCGTCGGGCGCGGTCGCGACGTAGACCGCGTACTGCGTCGCCGCCGGTTCGGCGGGGACGTTGCAATATCCACTCGCCGTGACGTAGGCCCACCCCGCCGTCGGCGCGCGGAACTCGAGGTCGAGGAGCTTCGTCACCTCGCCGGGGCCGGCGTTCGGGATGACGTACTCCGTCGTCGCGGCGTCCTTGAAGGCGGCGCTCGCGCCGGGCGCGCCGCGGGGGCCCGCCGGTCCCTGTGGCCCGGTCGGACCTGCGGGGCCGGCCGGACCAGCGGATCCCGCCGCGCCGTCCGCGCCGGCAGGCCCTGCCGGACCCTGGACGCCCTGCACGCCCTGCTCGCCGCGCGGGCCGGGGGGGCCCGCCGGGGCGAGGACGGTGTAGCCCGCGGCGAGGATGCCGGTCGAGGCGAGCGTCGCGACGATCTGCGGCAGTGTGAAGCGTCCGAGCGCCATGTAGACCCCCTCCGCACGGCCCAGGCAACCGGCCGGCGCTCCAGTGTAGCACCGGGCGGGGGGTCGTCCTGTTGACGCCAGTCATCACCCTCTCGGGTGCCCCGACCGCGAAGACCTCGCGTCAGGTCGCGTGACACCCGAGGCACAGCGCGCTGCGGTCGAGCGGCAGCGCGACGTGATTCGGGGACAGCGACGCTCCGGCGTGGCAGCTCGTGCAGGAGACCATGACGGCGTGCCCGGCGTCGTCGTTCGCGAACACGATCGCGTCCGGTACGTCGCTGATGGCGCGCAGCCGTCTCCGCGCGCTCGCGTCGACGTAGCTCGCCCAGGTGACGTGCTGGACGTGCACGGGCTCCATCATGCCGTCGTGGCACCCGATGCACGCCTCGGGGCGCGTCATCGACCGCACGGCCGTCGCGAGCGAACAGCGCGGGTCGCCCGCCGTCTCGCGCTGCCGCCCCTGCGCGTACACGCGCGACGCCGTCGCGAACCGCGCCGGGGAGGTCCCGGCCCCCTGGCCCGTGCCCCGGCTCGTCCCGCCCGCGCAGCCGAGCCCCGCCAGCACCGCCGTCGCCCCGACCACGCACAGTGAAACGCGCATGCCCCGCCTCCCGACCGCACTATCGCGCCGGCGCGGACCCGGGTCATTCCCGCGGGTCCATGACGCGAGGTGGCGGGAACCGCAGACGTGGGAGCGGCGCGTCGCCGCACCGGCGTGTGACGTCGCTCTGTCCATCGCCCGTGGGACTGCGCTAATATCCGCGCCCCCATGGCCGAGACCAGACACCGCTTCCTCGACGCATGCCGGCGCCAGCCGGTCGATCGCATCCCCGTGTGGCTCATGCGGCAGGCGGGCCGCTACCAGGCGAGCTACCGCGCGGTGCGCCAGAAGGTCGGCTTCCTCGAGCTCTGCCGCTCCCCCGAGCTCATCGCCCAGGTGACGGCGTCGCCCATCGACGAGTTCGGCCTCGACGCGGCCATCCTGTTCTCGGACATCCTCGTCCACCTCCCGGCGATGGGCCTCGACCTGTCCTTCGAGAAGGGCGAGAAGGGCAAGGGCGACGGCGGCCCCAAGATCGCGAACCCGGTCCGTACCCGCGCCGACGTGGACGCGCTGAAGGTCCCCGACCCGGACAAGGACCTCCCCTACGTGCTCGAGGGCATCCGCCAGATCCGGCGCGTGCTCGCGAACCGCGTCCCGCTCATCGGCTTCGTCGGCGGCCCGTTCACCGTC
>JBJMQK010000527.1:0-3730 GCA_045802735.1 Anaeromyxobacteraceae bacterium
CGCGCGGCAACGCCTTCCAGCGTGGCGCGCAAACGCACTCTGGACGCGAATTCTGCAGGTCCCCGGACGTGACGAGCGAGGCGACCTCCATCGCTTTGTCGCCACCTTGGTGCCACGCTTGCTGCTCAAACGAAAACACCGGAACCGCAGGGCCGAAAAGCGCTGCGATTCCGGTGGGTTCTGGAGCGGGAAACCGGGTTCGAACCGGCGACCCTCAGCTTGGGAAGCTGATGCTCTACCAACTGAGCTATTCCCGCGTCACTCCACGCACGTTTTCTGCCGCGATCGGGGCGCCGAGTCAAGGCGCGCGTAGGGGGCCCGGCGCCGCGGCGGGAAAGCGCGTGCCGCGCAGCGCCGGGAGTGCTATCCGGGGTCCGTGAGCACGTCCGAGGGAGGGTTCGCCGCGCGGCTCGCGGGGCTCGAGGCGGCGCGTGGCGCCCTGCGGGAGCGCTTCGCCGAGAGAGCGCGTGCGACGCCCAGCCTCGCCGATCCGGCACCGCTCGGCGCCGGGCCGAGGAACCGCCACGGCATGCCGCGGATGCCGCCGAAGCAGGGCGAGCAGGACGACCTCTTCCCGATGGACATCGGCCAGGAGCCCGAGACGCCGCTCGAGCGCTACACGCTCACCGTGGACGGCGAGGTCGAGGCGCCGCTCACGCTGCGCTGGGACGACCTCCTCGCCCTCCCGCAGGTCGAGCTGACGGCCGACTTCCACTGCGTCACCGGCTGGTCCGTCCTCGACCTCGCCTGGCGCGGCGTCCCGCTCGACGCGGTGCTCGCGCTCGCGGGGCCGAAGCCCACGGCCACGCACCTCATGGCGCACGGACGCGACGGGTACTCCACGAACCTCCCGCTCGAGGAGGCGCTGAAGGACGACGTCCTCGTCGCTCACACCCTCCGCGGCGCGCCTCACCCGCGCGAGTTCGGCGGCCCGGTGCGCATCGTCGTGCCGCAGCTCTGGGCGTGGAAGGGCGCGAAGTGGCTCTCGCGCCTCGAGCTCATGCCGCAGGACCGCCGCGGCTACTGGGAGATCCGCGGCTACTCCAACACGGCGCACCCGTGGCGCGACGATCGGGACTGGTGACGGCGAGCGGGTCGGCGTCGCGCGGCTACTTCTTGCGGAACCGACGGTAGAACTCGACGATCTCCTTCTTCGCCTGGTTCCCGTCGATCTTCTCGGCGATCTCGTCCTGGTCCGGGCCTTCGAGCCAGATCCCGCCGCACGACTCGCAGGTGTCGTAGTGCAGCGAGCGCTTCTCGCCGCCCTCGACCGCCACGAGGTCGACGTTGCACGCGGGGCACATGCCCGCGATCTCGTCGGGGTTCACGTAGCCGCCCACCGCCGACAGGACGGGGAGGTTCCCGTGGAGCAGGATCCGGTTCAGGTCGGCGACGTCGACCCAGAGCCCTCCGCAGGTGGAGCAGCGCTGGAGGGTGCTGTCATCGGTCGGGATCTCGGTCATCTCGACGCTGCACCGAGGGCAATCCATGGGGGACCAGGTCTCCTTCGAACCTCGAAACGAGGCGGTTTTCGGGTTTGGGAAAAGAGGATAGGCGCAAATTCGCGCGTGGATCAACCACTTCGGGCGTCGTTCGCGCCGACGACGGCGCGCAGCGCCGCGATGAGGCGCCGGAGCCGCTCGGCGTGGAGCTTCAGGGCGACGCGGTTCACGATGAGCCGGGCGGAGACCTCGAGCACCTTCTCCTCGATGACGAGGCCGTTCGCCCGCAGCGTCTCCCCCGTCTCGGTGATGTCGACGATCACGTCGGCGAGCCCGAGCGACGGCGCCACCTCGATCGAACCGTGCAACTCGATGATCTCGGCGGGCAGCGACTTCCGCGCGAAGTGCGCCGCCGCGAGCGTCACGTACTTCGTCGCCACCCGCGGCGCGACGCCCTTGGGGAGCGGCGGCGCCCCCTTCGTCCGGGCGACGATGATGTTGCAGCAGCCGATGCCGAGGTCGAGCGGTTCGTACAGATCGCGCGGCTCCTCGCGCAGCACGTCGAGCCCGGCGATCCCCACGTCCGCCGCCCCGTGCTCGACGTAGCTCGCGACGTCGCCGGCGCGGATGGAGATGAAGCGCAGCCCCGCCTCGGGCGCGTCGGCCGCGAGCTTGCGCGTGCCGGTGAGCAGGGCCTTCGGCGACACCCCGAGCGCGCGCTCGAAGAGCGCCGACGACTCCTCGAGGAGCCGCCCCTTGGGCACGGCGACGGTGATGAGCGGGGCGCTCGCCACCGGGTTCGCGCGGGCGCTCACGCCTTCACCCGCCGGATGCGCGCGCCGAGGGGGACGAGCTTCTCCTCGAGGCGCTCGTAGCCGCGGTCGAGGTGGTACACGCGCTGGACCTCGGTCGTGCCGCGCGCCAGGAGCCCCGCGAGCACGAGCGCCGCCGAAGCGCGCAGATCGCTCGCCATGACCGGCGCGCCGGAGAGCCCGGGCACACCCTTCACGACCGCGGCCTTGCCCTCGATGGTGATGTCGGCTCCCAGGCGCGTCAGCTCCTGCACGTGCAAGAACCGGTTCTCGAACACCGTCTCCGTGACGACCGACGACCCGTCGGCGACGGCGACGAGCACCATCATCTGCGCCTGCTTGTCGGGGGGGAACCCGGGAAAGGGGGCAGTCCGGACCTCGACCGGGCGCGGGCGGCCGCTGCCGCGCGCACGCAGGCCGCCGGCGACGGGCTCGACCGACGCGCCCGCGGCGCGGAGCTTCTCGGCGAGTGCGTCGAGGTGGGCGGGCACGCACCCCCTCACCGTGACGTCGCCGCCCGGCGCCGCGCCGGCGACGAGGAGCGTCCCGGCCTCGATGCGGTCCGCGATGACCGTGTGGCGGAGCGGCGCGAGCGTGTCGACACCGTCCACGCGGATCTCCGCCGTGCCGTCGCCCTCGATGCGCGCGCCCATCCCGCGGAGCGCGTCGGCGAGGTCCCTCACCTCCGGCTCGCGCGCGCAGTTCCCGAGCACGGTCCGCCCCTCCGCGAGAGCCGCTGCCATGAGGACGTTCTCGGTGCCGGTGACCGTCGCGACGTCGAACACGAAGCTCGCGCCGCGGAGGCGCCCGCGCGGCGCCCGCGCCTCGACGTACCCGTGCTCGAGCGAGATCTCCGCGCCGAGCGCCGCGAGGCCCTTGAGGTGCTGGTCGATCGGGCGCGCGCCGATGGCGCAGCCGCCGGGCAGGGAGACGCGCGCCCGCCCCCAGCGCGCGACGAGCGGTCCGAGCACGAGGACGCTCGCCCGCATCGTCTTCACGAGGTCGTAGGGCGCCTCGGGGTTCACGGTGCCGGGGACGGTCACGCGCAGCGTGCCGCGCTCGGCGCCCCGTCCCACCTCGCAGCGCATGTGCGCGAGGAGCCGGCCCATGGTGCGGACGTCGGCGAGGTCCGGGACGTTCGCGAGCGCGTGCTCGCCCTCGGCGAGGAGCGACGCGGCGATCGCCGGCAGCGCCGCGTTCTTCGCCCCCGATACGTGCACGTCGCCGCGCAGCGGCACGCCGCCTTCGATGATGATCTTGTCCATCGGTCCTCTTCGAGGGCGCGGATTGTAGTCGGAAGCGCGGCGCGGGCCTACGATTTCCCGGGCGTGGTGCCCGCCCGGCCGATGGCGAGGCGAGGGAGCCCGGCGAGGTCGCGGCGCGCCTCCGCGCTCGCGAAGCCGGCCTCGAGCATGAGGCGGGGCAGCGCCTCGGCATGGCTCTCGTGCATCTCGACGATGAGCGCGCCGCCGGGGA
>JBJMQK010000685.1:0-4546 GCA_045802735.1 Anaeromyxobacteraceae bacterium
CGGCGCCTCAGGGCGCCTCGGTCCGGGGGGAGAACACTCTCCCCCCGGACCCCCATTTTGCGCGCCATCTCGAGCGTCATCGCGATCGAGCAGCGCCTTCCCCCCCCAGTGAACCCCGGATCGAAGGAACCGAATCATGCAGCGACCCCGCAGCGAACCCGCCCGTCACCTCACAGTCGTCCTCGCCGCCGCGCTGTGCGCCTGCGGCGGAGCGCCGGGTGCGCCGCCTCCGGCCACCTCGGGCGGGTCGCCACCGCCTCCCGCTGCACCGGCGGCGAACCCAGCCGCGCCGGTGTCCGCGGCGAGCGGCACCGCGCCCGCGGGTGGCCCTCCCGGCACGAACGGGCTCAGCAGCCTGTCCGGCAACTCCGCGCTCCAGGTCGGCGCCGGCAGCGGCCTCACCTACGTGGACCGGCCCGCGCCCGGTGAGCCGTCGGTGAAGGGGCTCGTCCTCGTGAACGGCTCGGGCGTCCGGCAGGCGCCCACGGCGCCGCCGCCCGACACGGTGGTGACGCTGAACGGCGTCGCGCTCGTGCACGCCGTGGTGGACGGGACGACGTCGGACCGCTTCTTCCAGGTGGATCCCGCCGGACCGCAGCCGACGATCGCGCAGGACGGCTACCTCCACATCACGGCCAGCTCGGACTCGCTCGGCGCCTCGCGCACGCTCAGCCTCGCCTGCCCGTTCGACCTGGCGCTCACCACCACGCCCGCACCCGGCGCGAGCCTCGCGGGCACGTCGGCGCTCTCGCTCGCGTGGACCGACGACCTCCCGCAGCAGCCGCCCGGGACGCTCCTGCCCGCCTCCGGCGCTCCGGCGGCGACGCTCTACCCGTACGACGCGAAGACCGGCGCGGTCGGCGCGGCGCTCCTCACCGTGTTCGTCGACCAGCACGCGCACGCCGCGACGGTGCCCGTCCGCCCCGCGCCCGACGGCTACCTGCTCGAGCTCCGCTATCCGGCGCTGGTGTTCCTCGACGGCGTGACCGGCGGCTACTGCGGGCGGACGAAGCGCGTCACCTTCTCGCCGTAGCGCGCGACCGGGCACGGCCAGCGGGTCACGGCCGCGACGCCGTCGCCCGCCTTCGCGCACCTCGTGCGGCGCGGCTCCCGGGCGTCGCCGCGGCCGTGCCCGCGGCGCGGCGGGCGCGGCGCGCCGCGATCGACCGGGCGGCGAACGCCAGCGCGGCGAGCGCCAGGGCCAGCGGCGCGAGGAGCGTGCGCCACGGGACGGCCCGCGGCACCGGGCGCGCTCCGTCGCCGTTCAGCACGAACGCCGCCCAGGTGCGCGGGTGCGCGAGCGCCGTGCCGGAGCGGAGGAGGCGAAGCTTGGCGCGGCGCAGCGCCTCGGCCTTCGGCGTGCCGCGGCCGAGCTCGTAGTAGAGCTGCTTCATCAGCTCCGCCGTGGCGCCGTCCTCGACGCGCCACAGCGTCGTCACGGTCGCGCGGGCACCGGCCGAGAGCAGCGCGCGGCTGAACGCCTGGAGCCCCTCGCCGCGGACCACCTTGCCGCGCTCGGTGTCGCACGCCGACAGCGTGGCGAGGTCCACTCCCCCGAGGTCGAGATCGTAGACCTCGCGCAGGAAGAGGTCGTCCACCCCGCCGTCGGTCGCCCGCGGCGAGAACAGGATGCGCGAGCGCTCCGGGTTTGCGGCATCGGCAAATGCGTGCGTGGCGAGGTGCAGGAGCGGCACTCCGCGCGCGGCGCCGCGCACGAGGATCTCCTTCACGTCGTCGCGCCCGAGCCGCAGCTCGGCTCGCCCGCCGGCGAGGCGCGCCACGGCGTGTACCTCGTCGGCGGACGCGGGCAGGCGCTCGCGGGCGCCGCCCGGCAGCTCGTCGGCGCCGCGCTCGACCACTGGATCGCCGAAGCCGAGGAGGTGGCGCTCCCACGGGAGCGCGAACGCGCGCCGTCGCGGGGCCTCCCGCCCGAGGAGCGCCGCGGCGGGGAGGTAGGTGACGTCGGCGCGCTCGAGGAGGAGCGCCGGCGGATCGCCGGGCGCCTCCAGCAGCTCGAACGGGAGCGCGCTCGACGCGCCGTCCGGGACGACGACGAGGTGCGCGAAGTCGCCTTGCCGGAGCGGCGCCACCGGCCCGAGGAGCGCCGCGCCGAGCGCCGCCGACCCGCGCCGCCACCCGGCGCCGCCCGACGCCACCTCCTGCGTGAAGGCGCCGATCGCCCCCTCCACGTCGGCGCCGAGCGGCAGGCGCGCGAGGCCGGCGCCGTCGCGCGTCGCCCACACCACCGCCGCCGAGGCAGGGCCGAACCAGTAGTCGAGGAGGAGCTGGCCGGGGCCGAGCCTCGCCTGCACGGCGGCGAGCGTCGTCGCCTCCGCGCCGCCGAGCCGGTCGCGGAAGGTGCGCGCGCGACTCCGCTCGAGGAGCTCGAAGGCCTCCGCGGTCCGGCCGCCCTCGACCGCGAGCTCGACGAGCGCGTCGTAGACGTCGCGCTTGTCGGCGAGGAAGTCGGTCTTGAGGGCGGTGAGCTGCAGCTTTGCGCGCACCGCCTCGATCGCGCGGATCGCGGCGCGGAAATGGCCGGCGGCGAGGTCGTCGCGGCCGCGCCGGCGCTCGAGCCGGCCGAGCGCGTAGCGCGCCTTCCACTCCTCCTCGGCGGTGTCGAGGGCACCGGCGGCGGCGAGCGCCCCCTCGAGGTCGCGGCGCGCGCCGTCGAGGTCGCCGAGGCGCAGCGCCGTCTCGCCGCGGTAGAGCCGCGCCTGCATGGCCTCGCGCGCCTGCCCGCTCCCGTCGGCGAGGGCCAGCGCGGCGCCGAACGCCTCGCGCGCCGCGCGCAGGTCGCCGAGGTCGAGCGCCTGGACGATCCCCGCGTTCTTGAGCACGCCCAGCTCGCCACCGAGGTGCCGCTCGCGCGCGAAGAGCGCCCGCGCCGCGCGGTACGTCTCGAGGGCCTTGAGCGGGTCCCCGAGCCTGCGGTACAGCGCGCCCAGGTTCGTGAGCACGCGCGCCTGCTCGCTCTTCGTCATCGCCTCGGGCGAGCGCTGCAGCTCTCGGTAGAGGTCGAGCGCCTCGTCGTAGGCGCCGAGCCGCTGGTACAGCGCCGCCACGTTCGAGACGGTGACCCGCCGCGCCCCCTCCTGCCACGGACCGGCCCCGGCGCCGTCGACGACGCGCTGCGCGGCGCGGTAGGCGCGGAGCGCGTCGAGGTAGCGCGCGACGAGATAGTGGACGGTCCCCACGTTGTTCAGGAGATCGGCCTCGGCCTCGCGGTCGCCGGCGGCGCGCGCGAGGGCGATCGCGGCGTCGAACGACGCGAGGGCGCTCGGGTACTCGGCCTGGTACAGCTCCGCGACGCCGGTCGCCTTGAGGCCGCGCGCCTCGCCGCTCGCGTCGCGGGCCGCGCGGTACGCCTGCGCCGCCGCGCGACCGGTGCGCGCCGCCCGCTCGTACTCGCCGCGCGAGGCGGCGATCTGGCTCTCGCCGAGGAGCGCGGGCGCGCGCTCGGCTGGCGGAGCATCGGGGCCGAGATCCGCGAGGAGCGCCTCGTAGCGCGCGTCGGCCTCGGCGAACGCGCCGCGGTCCTGCAGGGCGCGCGCCTCGGCGAGGCGCTCGCGCGGCGGCGCCGGCGCGATGGGCGTCGCGGCCGCGAGCCCGGCCCACGGCAGCGCCACGGCGAGCGCCGCGAGCACGAACCGACCGACGCCCCCGCTCCACATGCGCCCGCTCAGGGCGTCGAGGAGGACGGGAGGACGGGATCCACCGTGCCCGCCGCGTCGTCTCCGGCGAGCCCCAGGATCTGCAGCGGCGCGCTCGCCGTCACCGCGAGCGTCGCGTCCGCGGGGACCGCCACGCCGGGGAAGAGCTCGCCCACCTCGCGCGAGATCCTGGCCCGCGGCGGCAGCGCGAGCGCAGAGGTGGCGAGGGGGCCGGCCGCCGCCGAGCGCAGCTCGATCGTGACGTCCGCCGCGCCCGGGCCGGGGTTCTGGAGGGCGAGCGCCGCGAACTGCCCGGGCGGCGCGACCGCGGCGACGGTCGCGCCCGAGAAGAGCCGGCGCGAGAAGAGCGGATAGGTCGCGGCGAGGAGCGGCCGCGCGCTCGGCTCGAGGGGCGTCCCGCGCAGGTAGCCGTAGTACCTCGCCCGCGACAGGTCGGGGTTCTTCACCACCACCTCGCGGCCGTACATGTCGGCGGCCGCGCCGAGGGTGACCTGCAGCTCCGTGGGGCTGACGAAGGTCGCCGCCGACACCGGGAGGCCGCTGATCTCCACGAGCGCGCCGGGCTGGAACCCCACCCCGCGGATCGTGACGACCGAGCCCGCGGGCAGGAGCCCGAACCCGGACACGACGTCGTCGATGGACATGGCTCCCGCGATGACGAATTCGCCGTTCCTCACGAACTGCGGGTAGGGCTGGCCCGCCGGGTCGACGAAGAGCGAGGCCGCCGGGTCGAGCGCGAGCGTTCCCGTCGTGCCGACCGGCGCGTCGGGGCTGACGCCGAGCGCGATCGCGAGGAGCGGCTCGCCGAGTTGCGTCCCGAAATCGGCCGCGGGCGCCGTCGTGCGGAGCGAGACCGCGGCGCCCGTCACCAC
>JBJMQK010000059.1:0-10842 GCA_045802735.1 Anaeromyxobacteraceae bacterium
CATGATCCTCGCGCCTGACCAGACGCAGAAGCGGATCTGGGACGGCGAGGTGGCGGCCGGCATGACGAAGGGCAAGGCGCTCTTCTTCGCGCACGGCTTCAACATCCACTTCGGGCAGATCAAGCCGCCGCCCGAGATCGACGTCGCGCTCGTCGCGCCGAAGGGCCCCGGCCACCTCGTGCGCCGCCAGTTCCAGGACGGCCGCGGCATCCCCTGCCTCGTCGCCGTCCACCAGGACGCGACCGGCAAGGCGAAGGACCTCGGCCTCGCCTACGCGAAGGCGATCGGCGGCACGCGCGCCGGCACGCTCGAGACCACCTTCAAGGAGGAGACCGAGACCGATCTCTTCGGCGAGCAGGCGGTGCTCTGCGGCGGCGCGTCGGCGCTCGTGAAGGCCGGGTTCGAGGTGCTCACCGAGGCCGGCTACCAGCCCGAGAGCGCCTACTTCGAGTGCCTCCACGAGCTGAAGCTCATCGTCGACCTCATGTACGAGGGCGGCCTCGCCTGGATGCGCCACTCCATCTCCGACACCGCCGAGTACGGGGACTACACGCGCGGGCCGCGCGTCGTGAACCCGCAGACGAAGGAGGAGATGAAGAAGATCCTGAAGGAGATCCAGTCGGGCGAGTTCGCGAAGGAGTTCATCAAGGAGAACGAGACCGGCCGCGTCCGGTTCGAGGCCTTCCGTGCGCAGGAGGCGGCCCACCCCATCGAGAAGGTGGGGAAGGAGCTCCGCGACATGATGAGCTGGATCCGCGAGGCGAAGAAGGACTCGTCGGACCCGAACGCGCGCTAGCGAGGCGCGGCGTGACGAGCGGTTCGCCCGGCCTCCGAGCGTCGGGCGAACCGCGTTGACTTTCCAGCGAAAATCCTTATCCTTCGCTGTCCTTCGCCCGCCTGGGGGCGGCCGGCTACCCGCACGACATCGCAGGAATCCCAGGGAATTCGGGGCGTTCGACGCGAGCGCTCCACTTGAACGAGGCATCGACCCATCGCGATTCAACAGCGAGATTCACGCGGTACGAGCCGCGACGCCCGGACCAACCGCCGCATCAAGGCGCGTGAGGTGCGGGCCGTCGGCCCGGACGGCGAGCAGCTCGGAATCCTTCCGATCGACCAGGCCCTGGCGCGCGCGCAGGAGCTCGGGATGGACCTCGTCGAGGTCAGCCCGATGGCGAAGCCGCCGGTCTGCAAGATCATGGATTACGGGAAGTTCAAGTACACGGAGAAGAAGAAGCAGAACGAGGCCAAGAAGAAGCAGGTCGTGGTGCAGCTCAAGGAAGTGAAGCTGCGGCCGCGCACCGAGGAGCACGACTACAACGTCAAGATCGGCAAGATCCGCGAGTTCCTGCAGGAGGCGAACAAGGCGCGCGTCACCGTCATGTTCCGCGGCCGCGAGATCACCCACCGCGAGCTCGGGCAGAAGGTGCTCCAGCGCGTGATCGAGGACGTGAAGGAAGTCGCCGTCATCGAGTCGGCGCCCCGCATGGAAGGGCGCCAGATGTTCATGATCCTGTCGCCGAACCCGAAGATGCTGCAGCGCCAGCGCGACCAGGCGAAGGCGAAGGAGGCCCTGGCCGGCCAGACCGCCGCCGCGGGCGCTGCCGCCGCTGCCGCGGCCGCTCCGGGTGCCACGCCCGCGCCGACCCCGGTCCCCACGCCGACGCCGGCGCCCGCCGCCGCCCCGGCCGCGAGCGCCCCGGCGCCGAGCACCCCGACCCGCTAGCCCCCGGCGGCCGCGCGCCGCCTCATCACGGAGTCACACCGATGCCGAAGCTGAAGACGAAGAGCGGCGCGAAGAAGCGCTTCCAGGTGAAGAAGAGCGGGGCGGTGAAGTTCCGCCGCGCCGGCGTCCGCCACCTCGCGACGTTCGGGAAGGCGAAGAAGCAGAAGGTGGAGCTGCGCGGGACGGGCCACCTGAACGACAGCGACGCGAAGAAGATCAAGGAGTGCTTCCCGTACGCTCGGTAGCCCTTCGACTCCGCGCCCGTAACCGGGCGCTACGCTCAGGGTGAGCGGGGTCGGAGGTCGGTCAGCACGGGCGGACGGGATTCCTCGTCCGTTCGTCCTGAGCGTAGCGAAGCGGAGTCGAAGGACGTAGCACCACACACGCCCAAGCGGGGTTCGAGAAGCGCGGCCTGAAGCCGCCTCCCGCCGGCCAGGAGAACAGAGATGCGCGTCAAGAAGGGTTTCAAGGCTCGTCGCCGTCGCAACCGCGTCCTCAAGCTCGCGAAGGGCTTCCGCGGCCGCCGCAAGAACTGCTACCGCCGCGCGAACCAGGCGGTGGAGCGCGCCCTCAACTACTCCACGCGCGACCGCCGGCGCCGTCGCCGCGAGTTCCGCGCGCTGTGGATCACCCGCATCAACGCCGCCGCGCACCAGAACGGCACGACCTACTCGCGCCTCATCGCCGGCCTCACCAAGGCGGGCGTGGCGCTCGACCGCAAGGTCCTCGCCGACCTCGCGCTCTTCATGCCGGCCGATTTCGCGGCGGTGGTGAAGGTCGCCCAGGCTTAGGATCGGCCTCCATGGCCGATCTCATCCAGCAGCTCGAGTCGCTCGCGGCCGCGGCGCGCACGAGCGTCGCCGCCGCGTCCGACGAGCGCGCGCTCGAGGACCTGCGGGTCCGCTTCCTCGGCAAGAAGGGCGAGCTCTCCGCCGCGCTCCGCGGCATGGGCGCGCTCGCGGCCGAGGACCGACCCAAGGTCGGCGAGGTCGCGAACCGCGTCCGCGACGAGGTGGAGGCGCTCCTCGCCGCTGCGAAGGAGCGCCTCGCGCACGCGAAGCTCGACGCCGACCTCGCCGGCGCGCCCATCGACGTGACGCTCCCGGGCCGGCGCGTCCTGCCGCGCGGCCACCGCCACCCGATCACGCGCGCGGCCGACGACATCGCGGCGATCTTCTCGCGCCTTGGCTACGAGGTCGCGAGCGGGCCCGAGATCGAGCTCGACTGGTACAACTTCGAGGCGCTGAACATCCCGAAGGACCACCCTGCGCGCGACATGCAGGACACGTTCTACGTGGACGAGGAGGCGCTCGAGTCGCGCCCGGCGCCGGGCACGGTGGTCCTGCGCACGCACACCTCGCCGGTGCAGATCCGCGCGATGAAGCGCGCCGGGAAGCCGCCCATCCGCATCATCTGCCCGGGGCGCGTCTACCGCTCCGACTACGACCAGACGCACTCGCCCATGTTCCACCAGGTCGAGGGGCTGTGCGTCGACGAGGGCATCACCTTCGCGGACCTGAAGGGCACGCTCGCCGCGTTCGCGCGCGCCTACTTCGGGCCCGGCACCCGCACCCGCTTCCGCCCGAGCTACTTCCCGTTCGTCGAGCCGGGCGCCGAGGTCGACGTGTCGTGCTCGATCTGCGGCGGCACCGGCAAGAAGGACGGCAAGCGCTGCGGGACGTGCAAGGAGACGGGCTGGCTCGAGGTGCTCGGCGCCGGGATGGTGCACCCGCGCGTCCTCGAGCACGGCGGCCTCGACCCGAAGCAGGTGACCGGGTTCGCCTTCGGCATGGGCGTCGAGCGCCTGGCGATGCTGCGCTACGGCATCGACGACCTGCGGCTCTACTTCGAGAACGACCTCCGCTTCCTCGCGCAGTTCTAGTCCGCGCGAAGGGTCCACATCCATGCGCATCTCGTACAGCTGGCTCTCCGAGCACGTCGATCTCCCGCCCGTGGAGGAGCTCGCGAAGCGCCTCACCGCGGTCGGGCTCGAGGTCGAGGCGGTGGAGCGCGTCGGCGCGAACCTCGCGGGCATCGTCGCGGCGCGCATCGTCGCCTCCGAGAAGCACCCGAACGCCGAGAAGCTCTCGGTGACCCGCGTCGACGCGGGCGGCCCCGAGCCGCTGCAGGTGGTGTGCGGCGCGAAGAACTACGCCGTCGGCGACGTCGTGCCGCTCGCGACGGTGGGGACGACGCTGCCCGGCGGGACCAGGATCGAGAGGGCGAAGCTCCGCGGCGTCGAGTCGTTCGGGATGCTGTGCTCGGCGAAGGAGCTGGCGCTCGACGCCGACGCGAGCGGGCTCCTCATCCTCCCGCGCGAGGTCGTCCCCGGGACGCCGATCGCGAAGGCGCTCCAGCTCGAGGACGCGCTCCTCGAGGTGAACGTCACCCCCAACCGGCCCGACGCGCTCTCGCACGTGGGCATCGCGCGCGAGGTGGCGGCGCTCACCGGCGGCGCCGTGCGGCTCCCGCGCCCGAAGCTCGCCGAGGGCGGTGGCCCGGCGGCCGACGCCGTCCGCGTCCGCATCGAGGCGCCGGAGAAGTGCCACCGCTACGCCGCGCGCGTCGTCGAGGGGGTGCGCATCGGCCCGTCGCCGGGCTGGCTCGCGCGCCGGCTCGAGGCGTGCGGCGTCCGGTCGATCTCGAACGTCGTCGACGCCACGAACTACGTGCTGCTCGAGCTCGGGCATCCGCTGCACGCGTTCGACCTCGACAAGGTCGCCGGGCACGAGATCGTGGTCCGCAGCGCCCGCCCCGGCGAGAAGATCACGACGCTCGACGGCAAGGAGCGGGCGCTCGTCGAGGACGACCTCCTCATCGCCGACCGCGACCGCGGCAGCGCGCTCGCCGGCGTCATGGGCGGCGCCGACTCCGAGATCTCCGCCGGGACGACGCGCGTGCTCGTCGAGTCGGCCTGGTTCGCGCCGCCCGGCATCCGCCGCACCTCCAAGCGCCACGGCCTGAAGAGCGAGGCGTCGTACCGCTTCGAGCGCGGCGCCGACCCGGGCATGGTGCTGCCCGCGCTCGACCGCTGCGCGGCGCTCATCGCCGAGCTGGCGGGCGGCACGGTGCGCGGCGGCGTCGTCGACGCCCACCCGCGCCCGCACCGCGCGCCCGAGGTGCGGCTGCGCTGGTCGCGCCCGGCGCAGCTCCTCGGCATGCCCGTCGCGCAGGAGGATGCGCGCCGCATCCTCGCCGGCCTCGGCTTCGCCGAGCGCGCGAGCGACGCCTCGGGCGGGACGTTCGCCGTCCCGAGCTGGCGCCAGGACATCGCCATCGAGGAGGACCTCGTCGAGGAGATCGTCCGCACCAAGGGCTACGACGCGATCCCCGAGACCTTGCCCCGGCTCGCCCAGGCGACGCCAGCCCTGCCCCCCGACGCCGAGGCGCTCCTGCGCGTCCGCGACGCGCTCGAGGCCGCCGGCTTCAGCGAGGCCGTGAACTTCAGCTTCGTCGCGCCGAAGGAGCTCGAGCCGCTCAGGAGCCCGGTGCCGACGCCGCGCGGCGATGCGCCCGGCATCCCGCTCAAGAACGCGATCAGCGCCGAGCTCTCGGTGATGCGGACGAGCCTCCTGCCGTCGCTGCTCCGGAACGCCGCCGCGAACCGGCGCCAGGGCGGCCAGGACGTCCGGCTCTACGAGATCGCGCGCAGCTTCGACCCCCGGCGCGGCGAGGGCGACGCGCCGGCGCGGGAGGAGCCGAAGCTCGCGGGCGTGCTCCTCGGCCGTCGACAGGCGGTGGGCTGGGCCGAGGGCGGCGACGCGGTGGACTTCTACGACGCGAAGGCCGCCGTGGAGCGGGTGCTCGCCGCACTCGGCGTGGCCGGCGCGCAGGACGCGCGCTGGAGCGTCGCGGCCGCGCCCTGGGCGCACCCGCGCTTTGCCGCGGCGCTGCACCTCGGCGGCGCGCTCGCCGGGCACGTCGGCGAGCTGCACCCGCGCGTCGCGGCGGCGTTCGACCTGCCGAAGGGCGTCCTCGCCTTCGAGCTCGACGTCGCGGCGCTGCTCGGCGCCGCGCGGCTCGTCCCGCGCCACGCCGAGGTCCCGCGCCTGCCGCCGGTGCTGCGCGATCTCGCCGTGGTGGTCGACGACGCCGTCGCGGCCGCGGAGGTGATCGCCGCGGTGAAGGCGGAGCCGCTCGTCGAGGACGCGGCGCTCTTCGACGTCTACACCGGCGCCCCGCTCGCGGCCGGCAAGAAGAACCTCGCGCTCGCGCTCCGCTACCGCGCCGCCGGCCGGACGCTCACCGACGCGGAGGT
Source organism: Anaeromyxobacteraceae bacterium (assembly GCA_045802735.1). Taxonomy (GTDB): domain Bacteria; phylum Myxococcota; class Myxococcia; order Myxococcales; family Anaeromyxobacteraceae; genus Anaeromyxobacter_A. Next base: position 5,985 of record JBJMQK010000059.1, read on the forward strand.
GGACGCGGCGCACGCACGCATCGTCGAGCGGCTGCGTCGCGAGCCGGGCATCCGCGCCGAGCTGCGCGGGTAGCGGCGATGGCCGAGGCCGAGCGCACGCCGCGCGCGCCGCGCGGCGCGGGGGCCCTGGCGTTCGCGGTCGCGGCGCTCCTCTCCTCGTGGAATCCGGTCGCGGCGCCGTTCGGGCTCGCCGTCGGCCTCGCCGCTGCGATCCTCGCCTTGCGCGCGCTGCGGCGGACGGAACGCCGCCGCCTGCCTGCCGCGGCGATCGCCGTCGGCGCGGTCGCGGTGCTCGCGAGCGTCGTCGTGCTCCTCCGCACGGCCGGCGCCCTGGGGGTGGACCTCTCCGGCGAGCCTGTCGTGAAGGGGCGCACCCCTGCGGAGCTGGACGAGGTGCTCACCCGGGCAGGGGAGCGCACGAAGGCGCAGCGCGCGCGCGCCGCGGAGGAGCTCGAGCGGGTGACGGGCACGCCCGCGCGCGATGGCGGCCCCGCGGCGGCCCCTGGGCGGCGCCCGGGCGGGGCACCCGATGGCGGCGCCGGCGCGCGCTGATCGCGACACCGGCGCGCGCTGTTTGACACCCGGCGCGAAGACAGCTAACAATCGCCGGCACTTAGCGCGTCGTAACCCGAGCGGTCCTGCGAGGACGATCGTGACCAAGGCCGACATCATCGAGAGCGTCTACGAGAAGGTGGGCTTCTCCAAGAAGGAGGCGGCCGACATCGTCGAGATGGTGTTCGACACGATCAAGGAGACGCTCGAGCGCGGCGAGAAGATCAAGATCTCCGGGTTCGGGAACTTCATCGTGCGGGACAAGAAATCGCGCGTCGGCCGGAACCCGCAGACCGGTGAGGAGATCGAGATCAGCGCCCGCCGCGTGCTGACGTTCCGCCCGAGCCAGGTCCTGAAGAACGCGCTCAACGCGTCGGCGGAGGCCGCCGAGGCCGCCGCCGCCGCCGCGCGCCAGGGCACGCCGCCCGAGAGCTCCGCCTCGGGGCAATGACCGCCTACTTCTCGTCCTTCTCGTCGCCGAGCAGGCGATAGAGCGTCTTGCGGTCGATCCCCAGGATCTCCGCGGCCCGCGTCTTGTTGCCGCCGGTCTCGCCCAGCACCTGCGCCGCGTAGCGCCGCTCCAGCTCCGCGAGCGTCGGGCGATCCTGCGTGGCCACGCCGCCGAACGGCGCCGCCGCGGGTCGGGCGCCGCGCACGTGTTCGGGGAGGTCCTCGGGGATGACGACGCCCGACGGGTTGAGCGCGAGCGCGCGCGCGACGACGTTCTCGAGCTCGCGCACGTTCCCCGGCCAGGCGTAGGCGACGAGGAGATCGCGCGCCGCCGCCGAGATCGCCGCCCCCTCCGCCCGCCCGTGCTTCGCCGCGAAGTGCTCGGCGAGGAGCGGGATGTCCTCGGGCCGCTCGCGCAGCGGCGGGATGCGGATCGTCACCACGCACAGGCGATAGAACAGGTCCTCGCGGAAGCGGCCCGCCTTCACCTCCTCCTCGAGGTCCTTGTTCGTCGCGGCGACGACGCGGACGTCGACGGCGATCGGCTCGTTCGTCCCGACGCGCCGGATCGTCCCCTCCTGCAGCGCGCGCAGGAGGCGCGCCTGCAGGTTGGGCCCGATGTCGCCGATCTCGTCGAGGAACAGCGTCCCCAGGTCGGCCTCCTCGAAGAGGCCGCGCCGCGTCGCCTGCGCGCCGGTGAACGCGCCGCGCGCGTGGCCGAACAGCTCCGACTCGAGGACGCCCTCGGCGATGGCCCCGCAGTCCACGGCCACGAACGGCCGCTGCGCGCGCGGGCTCGCGGTGTGGATCGCCCGCGCCACGAGCTCCTTCCCGGTCCCGCTCTCGCCCTGGATGAGGACCGTGGCGTCGGTGAGCGCCACCCGCGCCGCGGTCTTGTAGACCTGCAGCATCGCCTCGCTGCGCCCGACCACGTTGTCGAGGCGGTACTTCTCGCGCAGGTCGCGGCGCAGCGAGCGGTTCTCGAGCGCGAGCCGCCGCTGCTCGAGAGCGCGCGCGACCACCACCTTGATGCCGTCGACGTCGTACGGCTTCGAGATGTAGTCGAAGGCGCCGCGGCGGATGGCGTCCATGGCGCCGTCGATGTTGCCGAAGGCGGTGACGAGGATGACCGGGGTGTCCGGCGCGCGCTCGCGGAGCGCATCCGTGAGCGCGAGCCCGTCCACGTCGCCCATGCGGATGTCGGAGACGACGAGGTCGGGCGGCACCTCGGCGCTCGCCACGCGCTCCAGCACCTCGCGCCCGTCGGAGAGGGCGGTGACCTTGTGCCCGGCGCCGGAGAGGATGCGGGCGAGCAGCTCGCGGCTCGAGGTGTCGTCGTCGCAGACGATGATGCGTGCGGGTTCCATGGTGGCTCCAGGGCTCACGAGCCGGTGGCCCGCCAGGCGGGGGCGGGGACGTAGAGCGTGAAGGTGGCGCCCTCGCCGGGCGTCGACTCGACCTCGATGCGCCCGCGCAGCGCGCTCGCGATCTCGCGGCAGATGGCGAGGCCGAGGCCCGTGCCCTTGCCCTTCGGCTTCGTGGACCAGAACGGCTCGAAGATGTGCTTGCGGTCGGCGGGCGAGATGCCGGGGCCGTTGTCGTGCACGGACAGCGCGAGCTGCTCCCCGGCGCGCCGGGCGCGCACGACGAGGCGCCCGCCGGCGCCGCCCGACATCGCGTCCACCGCGTTCGCGATGAAGTTCGTGAGGACGTGGCGCACGAGCGACGGGTCGAGCGCGACCGGCCCCATCTCGCCCGGCACCTCGCGCTCGACGCGGATGCGCGCGCGCGCGTCGGCGGAGACGGTGAGCGAGAGCGCCTCGTCCACCAGCGCGGCGATCTCGACGGGCTCGGGGGCGGGCGTGAGCGCGCGCGCCGAGTCGAGGAAGCGGCGGATGATCGCCGTCATCCGCTTCACCTCGCCGTCGATGACGCCGAGCTGCTCGCGCATGGCGGGCGGCGACGCGGGGTCGCGCGCGAGGAGCTGGACGTGCCCGCTGATGGCGTTGAGCGGGTTCCCGAGCTCATGGGCGATCGTCCCGGAGAGCTGCCCGAGGGCCGCGAGCTGCTCCTTCGAGGTGAGGTCGCGGCGCGCCTCGACGAGGAGGTCGTTCACCTCGGCGAGCGCGCGGTTCTTCCGCGCGAGGTCGGCGGTGGCGGCGTCGATCTTCTGCTGCAGCTCCTGGTTGAAGTCGCGCAGGCGCGCGAGCATGGCGTCGAGGCCGCGCGCGACGGTGCCGATCTCGTCGCGTCGCTCGGCGCCGGGGATGGTGCTCGGCTCGCCGGCGCCGGACTCGACCTGTGCCATCGCCTCGGCGAGGCGGGCGAGCGGGCGGGCGAGCATGCGGCCGAGGATGAGGGTGAAGGCCACGGCGAGCACCACGGCGCTGCCGCCCGTCACCCACAGGAAGACCTTGCGCTCGCGGTCCGCGATGTGCTCCGCGTCGGCGACGAGCGCCTCGACGTGCAGGCTCGCGAGCGGGCGGCCGAAGGCGTCGTTGAGCGGCTGGTCGACCTGCGCCACGCGGGCGTCGCCCGAGCCGAGGAGCCGCGCCTGCCGCTGCGCCGAGAAGACGACGTCGCGCTGCTCGAACGCCGTGACCGGGCCGTCCTTCCCGAAGGTGATGCGGATGACGTCGTCCTTGCCCGGCTTGCGGATGGCGAGCTCGACGAGCCGGAGCCCGCGGTGGCGGGCCAGGGCGGCGGCGAGGCGCTCGGCGATGCGGGCGCGATCGGCGTCGCGGACGTCGCCCGGGATGTCGAGCTCGGACAGGACGGAGCGCGCCACCTCCACGGTGCGCTCGCGGATCGCCTCCTCCACGGCGCGCGCCGCGATCGATTCGCCGAGGTAGGCCGCGATCGCCATCGTCGCCACCAGGATGGCGCCGAAGAGGGCGGTGATCTGCAGCCGGAGCGACACGCCCGGGAGCCTAACAGAGAAGGGTGGGGCGGGCGCGCACCGGCGGTGCGCCCCGCGTGCAAGCGTCGGAGGCGCGCGCTAGGCTCTCCCTCGCGTGCGTCGGACCGTGTGCAGGCTGCAGGACCTCCCGGAGCGGAGCGGGTACCTCGTCGAGGTGGGCGAGGCTGCGGTCGCGCTCTTCAGGGTCGGGCGCGAGGTCTTCGCCCTCGACAACGCCTGCCCCCACCGCGACGGCCCGCTCGCGTTCGGCGACCTGCGCGGCGGCGTCGTCTACTGCCCGCTGCACGCCTGGGCGTTCGACGTGCGCAGCGGCCGCTGCGACGAGTTCCCGGGCGTCTGCGTGAAGACGTTCCCGGTGCACGTCGAGGGCGACGAGGTGCAGCTCGAGCTATAACCCGTCGATGGCGACCATCGACTACAGCGACAGCCGCCGGATGCGCCTCGACGTCGAGTTCTACTTCGCCGCCGCGCACCGCCTGCCGCGCTACGACGGGCCCTGCTTCCGCATGCACGGCCACAACTACCGCATGTTCGTCGCGGTGGAGGGCGAGACCGACCCGCACAGCGGGATGATCGCCGACTTCGGGCGCATCAAGGAGATCGTGCAGGAGCACGTGCTCTCGCGCACCGACCACCGCACGCTCAACGACTTCCTCGAGAACCCCACCGCGGAGAACATCGCGCGCTGGGTCTACGAGACGCTCGAGCCGCACCTCCCCGGGCTCGCCGAGGTGAAGCTCTACGAGATCCCCGGCTGCTGCGTGACCTACAGGGGGAGGCTTGGCCCGTAAGCGCGCGCCCGCCGCGGCGGAGGCGATCGCGCGCTTCCTCGACGCGGTCGTCCCCGCGCGGGAGCGCGGCGCCGCCGACCTCGCCGGGACGCCGGCGCGCGTCGCCGAGGCGTGGCTGGAGGATCTCCTCGACGGTTACCGCATG
>JBJMQK010000205.1:0-11641 GCA_045802735.1 Anaeromyxobacteraceae bacterium
GGCGGGCGCGCTCCCCGACGCGGGCGTGCCGGCGGGCGCGCCGGCGATCACCGCCTTCGACCCCGACGTGCCGGCCTGGCGCGGCGGCTGCTTCTTCGCAGGACCGGCGGGCAAGATCGTGAACGGTTCGCCGTCGCCCGACGTGCGGACGTTCGGGCGCGCCTGCGACGGGAGCGGCGGCCAGGGCGGGCTCGTGTACCTCGACCGATACGACCCGGTGGCGGGCACGGGCGACGTCACGGTCCTGCTCTCGAGCGCCGGCGCCCGGCCGGTGGTCGTCGGCGCGCGCGGTGGCGCGGGCGGGACGATCCCGGGGAGCACCGGCGCGCGCCTCAACGACGACGCGACGCTCCTCCTGACCCTCTCCGAGGTCGCGTCGGTCTCCGGGACGCTCCAGCTCGTCACGCTGTTCCCGGAGCCGTCGGCGCGCGCCGTCGCCGACCGCGTGCGCGTCGAGAACTACGACTTCCTCCCCGGCGACGCCGCGCTGTTCGTGGGCAACTACGACGCGGACCGGCGGGTGGGCGACCTCTACTACCTCCCGCCCGGCGGCGCGCCGCAGACGATCGCCGTCGGCGCGGCGCGCGTGGAGTTCATCCTCTACCGCCCGCGCCCCGACCGCCGGCGCGTGGCGTACCTGCGAGCGCGGGCGGACGGCTCGCTCGCGCTCGAGGTCTCGGCGCTCCCACCCGCGGCGGCGCCCACCGTCGTGGACGTCGGCGTCGCGCAGCTCGCCTGGACCTCCGACGGCGCGCGGCTCGTGTACGTGGTGGCGAGCGCGGACGGCCTCACCGGCGACCTCGCGGCGTGGGAGGTCGCGACCGGCGCGAAGACGGTCCTCGCGAAGGGCGTCAACGCGGCGACCGTCGTCGGGAACGACGTCGTGTACGCGCAGGGATCGACGGTGCTCTCGCCCGCGGCGACGCTGCACGTCGCGGCTGCGGCCGGCGGCGCGGACGCCTTCAGCGCGCCCGCCGCGTCGCTCGCGTTCGAGGGCGCGGTCTCGGCGGCGCGGAGCCGCGTCGTGGCCTTCGCCGCCCTCCCCGACGTCGCAGACCCGTTCTCCGGCGATCTCTTCCTGGAGGTGGGCGGCGCGGCCGCGCTCGTCGACCGCGGCATCGCGCCCGCCGCGGGCTACCAGTTCTCGCCATCGGCCTCGTTCGTCGCGTACGCGAAGGGGTTCGCGCGCCCGCAGGCGAGCGGCAACCCCGGCGCGCAGCCGGGGATCGCGCGGGAGCTGGCCGTCGCCTCGCCGTCGGGCGCGCGCTTCACCCTCGCGGCGGACGCGTCGTTCGAGCGGGTGGCCTGGGCGCCCGACGAGGCGTTCGTCGCCGCGATCGGGGCGTTCGACCCGGCGCGGAGCTCGGGCGCGCTCGTCGTGAAGCGGGCGCCCGACGGCGCCGACGCCGCGCCCGCCCCGCTCGCCGAAGGCGTGAGCGCGCGCTGGTTCGGGTTCACGGACGACGGTGCGACGCTCGCCGCGATCCGCGGCTGGGACGCAGGGCGCGAGCTGGGAGAGCTGGTGCTGCTGCCGACGGCCGGCGCGGCAGCCTGGACGGCGGTGCCGCTCGCCGGCGGCGCGGGCCTCGGGGCGACGTCGTTCGTGACGGCGAACGGCCGCGTGGTCTACGGCGTGCGCGGCGGTGGCCGCGACGGCCTGTGGCTCGCGCCGTGACCGCTACTTCGCCCGGCCGTACGAGTCCTCGAGCCGCACGACGTCCTCGACCTCGGGCGTCGAGGCCTCGAGGATGTCACAGTCGGTGATGGCGATCATCCGGTGCTTCGTCCCGGGGCGGACGCGATAGCTCTCGCCCGGGCGGAGCACGTGCTCCTGGAGCCCCGAGCCGTCCTCGTCGAGGACGAGCTTCATCTCGCCCGTGAAGAGGTGGATCGTCTCGTCCTTGCGCTCGTGGTACTGGAGCGAGAGCTGGTGGCCCGCCTTCACGTGGAGGAGCTTGCCGACGTAGCGCTCCGTGTGGGCCCACCACAGCTCGTGCCCCCAGGGCTTCTCGACGCGCTTCGGCCGATCGAACGTCTTCATGCCCGCGCCTCCTACCGCATCGCCGTGATGTAACCATGCGCGCCCAGCGCGGCGAGGCTCCGGCTCGCGGCATCGCGCGTGGGGTACGAGCCAACCTGGACGCGCCACACGCGCCCCTTCCCGGGCACGTCGGCCGCGATGACGCGCGGGTGACGCGCCTGGTAACGGCGGGCGACCTTCTCCGCGTCGACCCTGTGCGCGACCGACGCGACCTGGATCGTGTAGCCGTGCCGCGCGGCGGCGACGACGGCGGGCTTCCCCTTGGGGGCGCGCGCGAGCTCGCCCTTCGACTTCGCTGCGCTCCGCTCGGGGCGAACGGAGGGGGTCGGGGCGGTGCGCGCGGTCGGGGACGGCTTTTCGCCGCCGGTCGGGGTCGGGGTCGGGCTCAGGTTGACACCGAGGGTCGGAGCCGCCGCCGCGAGTGGGTCGGCGGCCGGCTGCGGCTGCATCGGCGTCTCGGCCACCGGCTTCACCACGGGCAGCGAATCGGGGCGCGACGCCGTCAGCGCCTCGTGCGCGCCGAGCGCCACCTCGTCGCGCGGCGGCGCGGCGAGCGGCTCGTCGAGGCGCGCCAGCGGGTCCTTCGGGCCCGACGCCGCGGGCGCGTGCACCGTCTTCGACCCGTAGCTCGAGCCGAGCGCGAAGGCCGCCCCGATGAGCACGAGCGATCCCGCCAGCACGACCGCCACCTTCTTCGCGTCGAGCGACAGCTCGAACCGCCCCGAAACCTTGTTGTTCTCGCGCATACCTGACCCCGCTCCAGAGGAACGGGGCCATGGTAGGCGCCGCCGGCGATAGCGCCAGTTTTCGATCGAAGCGGGGCTGCGCCCCGCCCCCGCCGAGCGAAGCGCGTCGGGGGCCCCACCCTGCTCGCCGGGTCCCGTGCGCCACCGCGCGCAGCCTTCGCTGCCGCGCGGCGGCGCCCCCGGCTGGCTCGCTTCGCTCGCGCTACGCCTCGTCGGCCTCGGGGTCCTCGCGGGCGTCCATGCGATCCGGCGCGGTGACGCCGAGGAGCGCGAGGCCGTTCGCGAGCGTCTGCTGCAGCGCCCGGCACAGGTACAGGCGCGCCGCGGTCTTCGTCGGGTCGGGGCCGATGACGCGCTCCCCGCTGCGCTTCCCGCCCGTGTAGTACGAGTGGAACGCGGCGATGGTCTCCTGCAGGTAGAACGCGACGCGGTGCGGCTCGTAGGCGAGCGCGGCGCCGGTGACGAGGTCCGGGAACGCGAGGATGCGCTTCACGAGATCGCGCTCCTCCGGCAGCGCGAGCGCGCGCACCGCCTCGAGGTCGAAGCGCGGCGCGGGGACGCCGGCCAGGGCGGCCTTGCGCAGGATGCTCGCGATGCGCGCGTGCCCGTACTGCACGTAGAAGACGGGGTTGTCGAGCGTCTGCTTCTTCGCGAGCTCGAGGTCGAAGTCGAGCTGCGCGTCGGCGCGGCGCGTGAGGAACATGAAGCGGGTCGCGTCGCGCCCGACCTCCTCCACCACCTCGCGCAGGGACACCACCGTCCCGGCGCGCTTCGACATCTTCACCGCCTCGCCGCCGCGGGTGAGGTTCACCATCTGGATGAGGACGACGTGCAGGTCCTTCCTCGAGTAGCCGAGCGCCTCCAGCGCGGCCTCGAGACGCGGCACGTACCCGCCGTGATCGGCGCCGAGCACGTCGACGAGCGCTTCGGCGCGCTGGCGCTTCTGCCAGTGGTAGGCGATGTCGGCGCAGAAGTACGTGGGCGTGCCGTCGCCCTTCTTCACCGGGCGATCCACCTCGTCGCCGTACTGCGAGCTGCGGAAGAGCGTGAGCGTGTCCGCGGCCGAAACCCCGTCCTCGTCGGGCGCCGGCGCGGGCGGCGGCGCGCCCTTCTTCGACTTCGGCGGCGGCAGCGTGCCCTGGTAGACGAGGTCCTTCTCCTCGAGCGAGCGCAGGAACCGCTCGACGTCGCCGCTCTCGTAGAGCGCCTTCTCCGACGACCAGACGTCGAACGAGATGTTCACGGCGGCGAGGTCGCCGCGGATGAGCTCGAGGACGTGGGCGACGGCGCGATCGCGGAAGAGCGCGAGCCACCCGGCCTCGGGCGCGTCGAGGTAGCGGTCGCCCAGCTCGGCCTTGAGCGCGCGCGCGATGTCGACGACGTACTCGCCCGGGTAGCTCTTCGGCGGCATCGTCACCGCGCGGCCGAAGAGCTCCTGGTAGCGCAGGTGGACGGAGCGCGCGAGCGTCTGCACCTGCGCGCCGTAGTCGTTCACGTAGTACTCGCGCGTGACCTCGTGCCCGCTCCAGGCGAGGAGGCGCGCGACGCCGTCGCCGGTGACGGCGTTCCGGCCGTGGCCGACGTGCATGGGGCCGGTCGGGTTCGCCGAGACGTACTCGACGATGACCTTCTTCCCCTTCCCCGCCGACGTGCGGCCGAAGCGATCGCCCTGCTTCTCGACCTCCTCGAGCGCCGCGAGCCACACGTCGGGCGCGACGCGCACGTTGATGAACCCGGGGCCGGCGATCTCGAGCGCCGCGAGCTGGCCCGCGCCCTCGCCGGCGCGGACCGCCTCGACGATGGCCTGCGCCAGCTCCCGCGGCGGGCGGCCGGCGGGCTTCGCGAGGACCATCGCCGCGTTCACGGCGAAGTCGCCGTGCTTCGGGTCGCGCGGTGGCTCGACGCTGAAGCCGGTGGCGAGCGGCGGCCAGCGCCCCTCCGCCGCGCCGCGCGCGAGCGCGCGCTCGAAGATCCCGACGACGAGGTCCCTGATCATGGGCCGGTGCTCATACCCGTGCAGGGGAGGCGGTGCAAGAGCCCCCGGCGCCGTGATGCGGTCAGTGCGGGACGGCGAGGTGCTCGATGACGTCGATCTCCGCCGAGGCGACGCCGGGGTCCTTCGCCACGGCCGCGGCTGCGGCCTGCACGTCCTGCCCGGCCGGCACCCGCAAGAACGCCGCGCCCAGCCGCGGCGCGACGGAGACGAGCTCGAGGCCGTGCGCGCGGGCGAGGCGCGCCGCGTCCGCGCCCTTCTTCAGGCGCACGTTCAAGATCCCGGTCACGACGGCGACGCGGCCGGTCCGGGCGTTCACCGCGACGGCGTGGACGCCCTCCTTGCGCGACCGCGCCGCGGCCGCCGTCGCCCGCGCGTCGCGGAACACGAGGAATCCGCCCTTGCGCTCGAGGATCTCCGCGCCCGCCGCGCCCGCGCGGGCGAGCGCGCGGTCCTCGTCCTCGCCGTCGCCGCGGGCGACCGCGCGCGCGCCGCCGACGAAGCGGTAGCGCTCGCCGCCCGCCGTGAAGGCGCTGCCGGCGGGCAACGCTCGCGCGGCGGCGGCCGGATCCGCGGCGTTCGAGGGTCCGGCGAGGAGCGCCACGACCAGGATCTGGGCAAAGACCATCGCGTGCTCCCGGGAGATCAGGGCCCGCCGATGCGGAGCGTCCAGCCGACGAGCCTTCCCGTCTTCCCGGCGACCGCGTCCACGACCCTGAGGCGCCAGGTCCCGGCGCTACCCTCGCCGAAGAACGCGTTCGACGCGAGCGAGAGCGTCGCGACGCCGTCGCTCGATCCGAAGCCGTTGAAGGCGTTGAGGAGGACGCTCCGCGTCCCGGAGGGGCTCACGAGCTCGATGCCGAGCTGCCCGAGCGCAGGGTGGTCGAGCTGGACCTCGACCTGCACGCTCTCGACGACGAGCCCGCTCCCGGCCGCCAGGGTCGCCTCGCCCGCCGCTCCCGCGACCCTGGCGTCGGGGATGGCGCCGCCCGCCGGGACCGAGCCGGCGACCGGCCCCGTCTCGCGCAGCGCGCCGAGCTGGTCCTGCTCGTAGGCGCGCGCCAGCTCGACGGCCGAGTCCGCGTCCACCGCGCCGAAGCCATACCAGTCGTGGAACCTGTACCCGGCCGCGTTCGTCACCCAGCCCGGCTCGACGGTGTAGCGGCCGTCGGGGAGCGACGTCGTCACGGCGGCGAGCGCGGGGTCCACCTGCCGTGCGGTGGAGGCGAGGACGTTCTTCACGTCGCGCCAGGTGAGCGAGGGGTTCGCCTCGAGGACGAGGGCGACCACGCCTGCCGCGACCGGCGTCGCCGCCGAGGTGCCGTTGAAGGTGTTCGTGTAGTTGCACGCGGGGTTGCCGAGCTGGCCGAGGTCGAACTCGCTCCCGCTGGCGTCGCGCCTCGCGTAGCCGGCGTCACAGGACGACTGGTCGGTCGTCACCATCGCCGGGTCGTAATACGGCGACGGGCACGGCGCGCTGCCGCACACCCACTGGTCGCTGATCCCGTACTCGCCACCCGGCGCGCTCACCCAGATCGCGGAACCCGCGCTCGAGTAGCTCGACCGCTTCCCGGCCGCGTTCAGCGCGCCGACGACGACGTTCTCCGGGAGCGTGTTCCAAGGGTCCATCCCGGCGTTCTGGCACGTGACCCCGGCGGCGTTCGCGCGCGCGCAGTCGGGCGCGCCGTTGCTGCTGACGGCAAACGTCGCGAAGCCGTTCCCCGCCGCCTTGAGGTACACGGCGCCGAGGCCGCCGCGGAGGTTCGTCACGCCGTCGCGGTACTGGTCCACGACGAGCGGCGGCACCCCGAACGGCTCGGTGCTGTCCGCGCCGAAGCTCTGGTTGAAGATCCACGCGTCGTGCGACCCCGGCCCGCCCGCGCCGCTGCCGCCGCCGAGCGACGCGACGAAGTTCGCGAGCGACTGGTTCGAGCCGGAGATGACGTCGTAGCCGTTCAGCCCCGCCCCGGGCGCGACGCCCATGCCGCCCTTGCCGTTCCCCCGCACCGCGGCGATGAGCCCCGCCACGCTCGTGCCGTGATCGCCGTCCTTGGTGGTCGGCGTGGGGTCGCCCGTCGCGCGCGAGAAGTTCCACGAGCCGGCCACGACGTTCGCGGAGAGGTCCTCGTGCGCGAGCTCGAGGCCGCTGTCCACCACCGCGACCTTGACGCCGCGGCCGGAGTACCCGGCGGCGTACGCCGCGGTCGCGCCGATGTCGTTCCCGGCGATCCCGGCGTGCCAGGCGAGCGCCGTCTGCCCGGTGTTGCGGAGGTGCCACTGCAGGGCGAGGAGCGGGTCGTCGTCGGCGCCGGGCCCGATGGGCGCTGCGCTCGCCGCGACCGTGGCGAGCGCCGAGCCCGAGGCGCCTCCGAAGGTCGCCGTGATGGCGGCGGCGTCGCCGGCGCGGGCGCCGCTCGCGGGGACGAGCTTGCCGCGCACGACGGTGAGCGCGCCGGCGGCGCTCGACGCCCACGACGCGCTCGCCGTGACGATCGCCGACGTCCCGTCCTCGAGGGTCGCCACCGCGGCGACCTGGAGCTCGCGGCCGAGCGGGACCGAGGCGCTCCCGGGCACCACCGCGAGCGCTGTGACGGCCGGGATCACCGTCACGCGGACCTGCTGCGACAGCCCCCCGAACGCCGCGCCGATCGCCGCGATCCCCGGCGCGACGCCACTCACGGCGCCCGCGCCGGCGATCGCCGCGACGCCCGCGTCGCTCGTCGTCCACTGCGCGTCCGCCGTCACGTCCTGCGGCGCGCCGAGGTCGTACGTCGCGACCGCGCCGAAGCGCGCTTGCGTCCCGCGCACGACCGTGGCGCGCGCGGGCGTCACGGCGAGCGCGGTGAGCACGGGCGGTCCGGAGGCCGGCGTCACGGGCGGCGAGGGGTCGCTGCTCGGGCCGTCGCCCACCGCGTTCATCGCGTGGACGCGGAAGGTGTACGCCGTCCCGCTCGCGAGCCTCGTCACCCGCGCCGACGTGCCGGAGACCTCGATGACCGCCTCGGGCGCGGGCGGCGAGACCTCGACGCCGTACCCGGTGACCGGCCGCCCTCCGTCGCTCGCGGGCGCGGTCCAGGTCACGACCGCCGAGCGGATCCCGGCGACCGCCGCCACGCCGGAGGGGGCGCGCGGGACCGTCGCGGAAGGGACCGGCGCCGACGGCGAGCTCGCCGCGGGGGCGCCGGGAGCGCCCGGCGCGGCGGGTGCGCTGGGCGTCGCGGCGGGGCCGGCCGGGCCAGCGCCTCCGCACGCGGACAGGAGCGCGATCACCGCCGCCGCGCTCACCCGTCTTCGCATCGTCGCCACGCTCGCCCGAGCGTACCGACACTCGAGCTGCGCGGACTTGATGAGCGTCAGCGCGCCACGTCCCGTGAATGCGTCGCCGGGCGTCCCCCGGCCGGCACGCGGCGCGGCTCCCGGCGACTACCTCGCGTCGAGGACGATGGCCCCGCCCTTCACCTTGCCCCACACCACGTTCGCGGGAGTGACCGCCTCGTGGTCGTCGGGGCGCCAGGGCGCGAAGTACGACCCGGTCGCGCCCTCGTACGTCGCCTCGAGGTTCTCGAGGGCCGCCTTCACCTTCGCCGCGTCCGTGCTCCTCGCCTGCGCGATCGCGAGCGCGAGCAGGTGCACGGCGTCGTAGGCCTGCGCCGCGGCGGGCGCCATGGCGACGTGGGCGACGCCGTAGCGCTTGCGGTAGCCGGCGACGAACTGCTCCTGGGCGGGCTCGCTCGCACCGGCCTCGACGAACGTCTGTGGCGTGACCGCGCCGTCGCCGAAGAGCCCCGCGCCCTCGAGGAACGCCGGGTTCGACAGGTTCCACGTGCCGATGACCTCGGCGCGCCAGCCGATCTTCTTGAGCGAGCGCGCCACCGCGGCCGCCTCGGCGCCGAGCGCGTAGAGCAGGATGACGTCGGCGCCGGCCGCCTTCGCCGCGGTCACCTGGGGGATCATGTCGCGGTCGCCGACCTTGAACGCGCCGACGTACGCCGGGGCGAGCCCGCGCTTCGCGATGAGCGCCTCGACGCGCGCGCGCCCCTGCGCGCCGTAGGGCGAGTCGTCGGCGAGGATCGCGGCCTTCGAGCGGCCGCGCGCGGCGAACGCCTCGGTCACCATCATGCTCGACTGGACGGCGTCGCTCGCCGCGAGGCGGAACACGTAGTTCGCCGGGGCCTCCGCGAACAGCTCGTTCACCTTGTTGCCGGTCGCGCTCGGGACGATGAGCGGGACGTGGCGCTCGTTCGCGAGGGTCGCGAGGGCGTTCGCGACGCCGGTGTTGCCGGGCCCGACGAGGGCGACGACGTGCTCCCTGTCGAGGAGGTCCTTCACCGCCTGCACGCCCTTCTCCGGCCTCGCCTCGTCGTCGGCGTCCACCAGCGCGAGCTTCCGCCCGAGCACGCCGCCCGCGGCGTTGATCTCCTCGGCGGCGAGGTGCGCGCCGTTCCCGAGCGCCGCGCCGAGCGCCGCCGATCCGCCGCTGAGCGGGAAGCAGCTCCCGATCGCGATCGGCCCTCCGTCTCCAGCCGCCGCCGCGAGCGCCAGCACCACCGTCCACGCGATCATGGAGTCTCCACCCTGTTGTCTCCGCGGCGGCAAGCTGCCGCCCGCCCGTGTGCGGCGTCAACCACCGCTGGCGCACCGCGCAACACACCTCGGCGGGCGAGGTGGGCAAAGCGAACGATCGTGATCCGGAAACAGCTGCGATACGCGCCGCAGGCGCGAAGCAGGGACAGCGCCACGAAGTGGCGCGTGGGCCCCTGCGAGCCGAGGCGGCGAAGCCGCCGATCCCATGTCGGGAAACGGCGGCAGCTCGCGAAGCGAGCTCGCGCCGAAGGCGCCGCCGCCGGGGTCCCTGACGAGCTCGGCTCGGCAGGGGGAGGGCGCAGCCCTCCTTCGAATGTGCCTGAACGACAGCGTGATGAGAGAGCACGAAGTGATCTCGAATCACGAACTGTCGTTCACGGCGGCGGCGGGGCGAGGGCGAAGCTCTCGAACGCGCCGCAGCGGCTGCAGCGCCACGGGCGCAGCGCCGCCTCGACCCCGCACCGCGTGCACCGCATCGGGCGCGCCTTGTGGAGGAGCGCCGCGCGCATGAGGTCGTGGCGCGCCGCGAGCTCGTCGGCCGCGGGCGCCTCGGCGTCGCGCAAGAGGTCGCGGAGCGCGAGCGTCACCTCGCCGGTGGTGTCGCACTCGAGCGCGCGCCACAGCGCCGGCAGCGCCGCGCGCAGGCCGCCCCCCGCCTGCAGGAGCCGCCCGCGGAGGAAGTGCAGCGCAGCGTCGCCCGGCGAGCGCGCGAGGCGCGCGTCCACGACGGCGAGCGCCGCCGCGAGGTCGCCCGCGGCCGCCAGCGCGGGCCAGGCGAGCAGGGCGCAGCTCGCGTCCTCGTCGAGCGCCGCCGCGACCGCCTCGGCGACGTCGCGCGTGCGGCCGGCGGCGGCCTCGGCCTCGGCGAGGGCGAGCAGCGCGTCGGGGCTGCGCGGCGCCGCCGCCACCGCAGCGAGCGCGGCGGCGCGCCCCGCCTCGCGATCGCGCAGGAGCTCGGCGCGCGCCTGCGCCGCGAGGAGGTGCGCGAGCAGCGGGTCCTCGCCGGGGGCGCCGAGGCGACGCTGGACCTCGGCCGCCTCGCCGAGCCGCCCCGTCTCGACGAGCACGTCGCGCAGGCCCTCGGCGGCGGCGCGGTCGCCCGCGGCGGCGAGGACGCGGTACGCCGCGATCGCCTCCTCCTGCATCCCGCCCCGGCGGTAGTCGTGCGCCAGCTCGCGCTCCACCTCGCGGCGCCGCTCGGGGTCGAGCCCCGGCCGGAGCAGCATGTTGCGGTGGAGCCGGATCGCGCGGGCGAGATCCCCGGTGCGCCGGAAGAGCGCGCCGAGCGCGAGGTAGGTCTCGACCGCCTCCGGGCTCCCGAGGCGCGCCGCGTCGGAGAGCGCCTCGATGGCGGCGTCGGGGTCGTCGGACAGGACGTAGCGGACGCCCTTGAGATACGCCTGCGCCTCCTTGCGGCGGCGCAGCAGGCGCTCGGCGACGAGCGCCAGCGCGAACCCCAGCGAGACGACCGCGAGGACGAGCCACTGCAGCGACGTCATCGCACGGCGTCGAAGCCGCGGCGGAGCTTCTCCCAGGCGCCGTCGAGGTGCTCGACCATGACGCGCGTGTCCGCGAGCACCGGCATGAAGTTCGTGTCGCCGCCCCAGCGCGGGACGACGTGGTAGTGCAGGTGGTCGGCGATGCCGGCGCCGGCGATCCGGCCGAGGTTCATCCCGACGTTGAGCCCCTCCGGGCGGTACACGTCGCGGACCACGCGCGCCGCGAGCCGCAGCTCCTCGTGCAGGTCCGCGAACTCCTCGCTCGAGAGATCCTCGAGGAGCGCGACGTGCGCGCGCGGGATCACCATCACGTGGCCCGAGTTGTACGGGTACCTGTTGAGGACGGTGAAGGATCGCGCGCTGCGGTGCGCGAGGAGGTTCCTGCGGTCGGCCTCCTCGCCCTGCTGGGCGGGGAAGTCGCAGAAGATGCAGCCCTGCGGCTTCGGCGCCTCGATGAACGTCATGCGCCAGGGGGCCCAGAGGCGCGCGGGGACGGGTGGGGCTTCGACTTCGCCGCGCTTCGCGCGGCCACGCCCGGCCTGAGCGGACTTCCGCGGTCGCTTCGCCCGGGCCCGCGCCATCTCGTGCCCCTACCGCGCCATGTAGTAGACGCCGGGCGTCGCGGCCGCGTTCGCCTCGTGGTGAAGCTCGGCGCGGACGGCGTCGGCGATGCCGCGCGTGGCGCCGCCCATCAGCTCCTCGAGGAAGCGGGCGCGCTCGTCCGGCGGGTACACGAGCCGCGGCTCGCCGGAGAGGCCGGCCTGCTCCTTCGCCGCGT
>JBJMQK010000116.1:0-4737 GCA_045802735.1 Anaeromyxobacteraceae bacterium
AAACGCACCGTGAGTCCGCCCTGACCTGCGCTGTCTCACCGCCCGCGCCGACCGTCGCCGCGGGGAAGCGCGACGAGGCCGAGCCGCTCACCGCAGACCTGCGCCGCCTCCACGTCACCGTCTCCCGGCGCTTCCTCGAGAAGCTGGCGGCGGCGCGCGACGCGCTCTCGCACCGCCTCCCCGACGGCGGGACCGAGGCCGTGCTGGAGGCCGCCCTCGATCTCCTCCTCGCGGCGCAGGACAAGAAGCGCGGGCTCGTGAAGAAGCCCCGGACCTCCCCCGCCCCGCCCTCCGGGAACTCGCGCCACGTGCCAGCCGCGGTGAGGCGCGCCGTCTTCATCCGGGATGGCGGCTGCTGCCAGTGGTCGCTGTCGTCGGGCGGGGTCTGTGGCTCCCGGACGCGGGTGGAGCTCGATCACATCGTGCCGGTCGCGCTCGGAGGCGAGTCCACTATCAGTAACACGCGACTGCTCTGCGCCTGTCACAATGCGGTCGCCGCGAGGCAGGTGTTCGGGGCGCAGATCATGGACCGCTACACCTCGCGCGGACGGAGCGGGGCTCCGCTGTCGACCCGGACCCGGCGGCGCCTTCGAGGCCGTCCACCGCGGAGCGGACCCCGCCCACGCGCAGCCGATCGTCACCTCCGCCGAGCTTCGACTCCGCTTCGCTACGCTCAGGGCGAACGGGGCCGGGGGATGAAACGGCCACGCGGGGCCGCCGCCGTTAAGGCCATCCGCCGACGATGGCGAGCCCCGACCTCCCGACGCTCTACGCGATCGACTTCGGCACGAGCAACTCGCTCCTCGCCGCGGCGAACGCCGAGCGCGCGTTCGCCCCGGCGCCGCTCGATCCCGGTGGCGCCGATCCGACCATCCTGCGCTCGATCCTGTGCTTCCCCGACTCGGGCGGCGCCTACGTCGGCACCGAGGCGCTCCAGCAGTTCATCGAGCACGGCGCCGAGGGCCGGCTCCTGCGCTCCATCAAGCACCACCTCGGCTCGCGGTCGTTCCGCGGCACGGTCATCCGGGGCCGCATGTTCACGCCCGAGGCGCTCGTGGCGGCGCTGCTCCGCCCCATGCGGCAGCGCGCCGACGCGTTCTTCGGGACGGAGGTGCGCCGCGCGGTGCTCGGGCGACCGGTGCACTTCGACGGCGACGACGACGCCTTCGCCGAGGCGCGGCTGCGCGGCGCCGCCGAGCTGGCGGGCTTCGAGGAGATCCACTTCCTCCCGGAGCCGGTCGCGGCGGCGCGCGCCTTCGGCGCCGCGGCGGATCGCGAGGAGCTGGCGCTCATCGGCGACTTCGGCGGAGGCACCTCCGACTTCACCGTCCTGCGCATCGGGCCGCGGACGCTCGGGCGCGGTGACGTCCTCGCCGTCGGCGGCGTGGCGGTGGCCGGCGACGCGCTCGACGCCGCGATCATGCGCGCCGACGTCGCGCGGCACTTCGGCGCCGAGGTCCAGTACAAGGCGCCGTTCGGGCAGAACGTGCTGCGCATGCCGAGCGGGATCGTGCAGCACCTCTGCTCGCCCGCCCACCTCTCGATCCTGCAGCGGCGCGACATCGCGAGCTTCCTCGCGGACGTGCGGCGCTGGTCGCTCACCGACGAGGACCGCCGGCGCATCGACCAGCTCACGGTGCTCGTGGAGGAGACGCAGGGGTTCCACGTGTTCGAGGCGATCGAGCGGGCGAAGCGCGCGCTCTCCGCGGACGACGCGGCCGAGGTCGTGTTCTCGCACCCCGGGATCGAGCTGCGGGAGCCCGTCACGCGCGCCGGGTTCGAGGACGCGAGCCGGCGCGAGCTCACGCGGATCCTCGCCTGCCTCGACGACACCGTGCGCGCGGCCGGCGTCGCGTTCGAGGAGATCACGGTCGTCTGCTGCACCGGCGGCACGGCGCGCGTGCCACGCCTCGCGGCGGAGATCCGGGCGCGGCTGCCCGGCGCGCGCATGGAGCAGTTCAAGGGGTTCCACTCCGTCGTCGAGGGGCTCGCCGACGAGGCGCGCGCGATAGAGAGCCGTCAGCGCGCGGCGCGGTAGACGAGCTCGAGCAGCTCGTCGTACATCGCGTCGGCCTGCGCGCCGCCGGCGCGGATGGCGGTCGTCGCGCAGTGCTTCAGGTGGTTCTTCATGAGCTCGCGCCCGACGGAGCGCAGCGCCTCCTGCACCGCGCCGACCTGGGTGAGGATGTCCGCGCAGTAGCGGCCCTCCTCGACCATCTTCTGGATGCCCCGCACCTGCCCCTCGATCCGCCGCAGCCGCTTCAGGTTCGCGGCCGTGACCTCCGGGTCCACCCCCGCCGCGCGGCCGCCGGGGCCCACGTGGTCGCCCGTCGCGCAGGCGCAGGCCCCAGCCTCGCCGCCGTTCCTCGCCATGACTCCCCTCCTCACGCGGCGCGGAACCGCCGCAGCCGCAAGCTGTTCGAGACCACGCTCACGCTGGAGAGCGCCATCGCCGCGCTGGCGAGCACCGGCGAGAGCAGCACGCCGAACGCCGGGTAGAGCGCGCCCGCCGCGACCGGGATGCCGACGACGTTGTAGGCGAACGCCCAGAAGAGGTTCTGGCGCATGGTGCGCATCGTGCGGCGCGAGAGCGCGATGGCGTCGGCGACCGCGCGGAGGTCGGGGCGCATGAGCGTCACGTCCGCGGCCTCGACCGCGACGGCGGTGCCGCTCCCCATGGCGATGCCGACGTCGGCGCGGGCGAGCGCGGGGGCGTCGTTGATCCCGTCGCCGACCATGGCGACGACCTTGCCCTCGCGCTGCAGCCGCTCGACCTCGGCGACCTTGCCGGCGGGGAGGACGCCCGCGACGACGCGCGGCACGCCGGCCTCGCGCGCCACCGCCTCCGCCGTTCCCCGAGCGTCGCCGGTGAGCATCACCACCTCGAGCCCCATCCGCCGGAGCCGCGCGACGGCGTCGCGCGAGGTCGGCCGGATGGGATCGGCGATCGCGACGATCCCGGCGAGCGCGCCGTCCACCGCGGCGAACACGACGGTCCGCCCGCGCTCCGCGAGCGCGGCGGCGCGCGCGCGGAGCGGCCCCGTCGCGACGCCGGCGTCGGCGAGGAGCGCCTCGTTCCCGACGAGCACGGCGCGGCCGTCCACCGCGCCGCGCGCGCCACGGCCCGTCACCGACTCGAACCCCGTCACGGCGAGCGCAGGCGCGCCGCGCTCCGACGCGTGCGCGAGGACCGCCGCCGCGAGCGGGTGCTCGCTCTCGCGCTCCACGGCGGCGACGAGCGCGAGGAGCCGCTCCTCGCCGAGCGTGGCGCCGGGCGCGAGCGCCACCTCGGTGACCACCGGGCGCCCCGCGGTGAGCGTGCCCGTCTTGTCGAGCACGACCGCGTCGACGGCGTGGGCGCGCTCCAGGGCCTCGCCGCCCTTGATGAGGACGCCGAGCTCGGCGCCCTTGCCGGTCGCCACCATCACCGCCGTGGGCACCGCGAGGCCCATCGCGCAGGGGCAGGCGATCACGAGCACCGCGACCGCCGCGGCGAACGCGCGCACGGCCGGCGCGGCGTCGGCGGAGACGAACCACACCACGAACGTCGCGACCGACAGCGAGAGCACGGCCGGCACGAAGATGCCGCTGATGCGGTCGGCGAGCCGCTGGATGGGCGCGCGGGAGCCCTGCGCCTCGCGCATGAGCCGCACGATGCCGGCGAGGACGCTGTCCTGGCCCACCGCCGTCGCACGGAAGCGGAGGGCGCCGGTCCCGTTGAGCGTCGCGCCGATGACGCGGTCGCCGGCGCGCTTCGCCACCGGGAGCGGCTCGCCGGTGAGCATCGACTCGTCCACCGCGCTCGCGCCCGAGACGACCTCGCCGTCCACGGGGATGCGCTCCCCGGGCCGGACCGCGAGGACGTCGCCCGGCCGCACCAGCTCCACGGGCACCTCGCGCTCGGCCCCACCCTGCACCACGCGCGCGGTCGGCGGCTGGAGCTGCACGAGGTCGCGGAGCGCGGCCGAGGTCTCGCGCTTCGCGCGCGCCTCGAGCGCGTTCCCCACGAGGATGAGCGCGATGATGAGGACGACCGCCTCGTAGTAGACGTCGGGCCGGACGCCGCGGGCGACGAAGAACCCGGGCGCGAGCGTCGCCGCGACCGAGAGCAGCCACGCGGCGCCCGTGCCGACCGCGACGAGCGTGTTCATGTCGGCGGCGTGGTGGCGGAAGGCCGCGAAGGCGCGGACGTAGAAGTGGCGGCCGGCCCACGCCATCACGGCGGTGGTGAGGAGGAGGAGCCCCAGGGCGAGCGCGCGCGGCGGTGCGGCGTAGAGCCAGGGGAGGGCGCTCATGAGGGCCGGGTCGAGGACGCGCATGCTCCAGCGCATCAGCGGGTCGACGGGCGCGCCGAGGCCGAGGTGCGCGTGCGCGGCCATGAGCGGCATCGAGGCGAGGTGCGCGGCGATCCCGGCTGCGAGCGCGACGGACGCCTTGGTGCGCAGCTCGCGGAACTCCCGCGCGCGCGCCTCGTCCTGCTCGGCGAGGGCGTCGCTGCCGGGCCGCGGCAGCGCGGCGCCGTACCCCGTCTCGCGCACCCGGGCGACGAGCGCGTCGGGGCTCGACGCCGACGGGTCGAACGTGACGGAGGCCTCGGCCGTCATGAGGTTCACGCTCGCGTCGAGAACGCCGGGCGCGTTCGCGAGGGCCTTCTGCACGCGCGCCTGGCACGCCGCGCAGGTCATGCCGGAGATCTGCAGGGCCACGCGAGCGCCCTTCGACTCCGCGCCTGCGGCG
>JBJMQK010000134.1:0-12287 GCA_045802735.1 Anaeromyxobacteraceae bacterium
CACCTCGGTGGAGTTGGTGTTGTAGATGCGCTTCGTCCGGTTCTCGAGGAGGTCGCGCGCGCTCCCGTCGAGCGGCCGCTGCGCCGAGGTGTTGTGGGTCGGGACGTAGCCGTTCACGTCGAGGCCGACGGCGTAGAGGTAGTCGGGGTCGTGCTCGAGCAGCTTCTCCTGGAAGACGAGCACCGAGCGGTCGGTGAGCGTGTCGTACTTCGTGTGGAACTTGGGCTTCTTCCCCCAGTCCCACCCCTTGATCTCGACGTAGTTCGTGTCGAACACGTCGTTCACCGTGACGAGCCCGGCGTCGATCGCCGAGTCGAACATGTCGCCGTACTGCCGCGCCGCGGCGGTGGCGAGGAGGCGCGCCTTGTCCATGGTCGCCTCCTCCATCTGCCGGCTCTGCACGGCGGTGATGGCGATCGCGGCGACGGCCATGAGCGCGAGCAGCAGGACCGCGAGCTTCAGCGCGATCTGCAGGCTCAGGCTCCTCTTCACGGTTTCGACGATGGACATCCGTTGCCTCCACTCCGGGATGAAAACCCCGCGCGCCGCGCTACTTCGCGGCGGCGGCCTTCAGGAACTGCGCGCGCTCGGCGGCGTCCTCGACCTGGCCGGCGAGGTCGTCGACGAGCTGCGCCTCGAGCGACATCGTGTAGGTCGCGTCGGCGGAGATGCGGCGCACCGCCTCCTGCACGTAGACCTTCGCCATGGGGCCGACGGCCCGGGCGAGCGCCTTCGTGCAGCGCGCGAGGAACGCCGCCGCCGCGGGATCGCGGACGGTGATGCCGGTGAGGGCCACGCTCGACCCGGGCTTCGTCCAGCTCATCCCCGTGCTCGAGGGGAGGGCCTGCGACGCCGAGGCGGGCAAGGGCGGCGGGATGACCGAGCTGTGCGCTGCCGCGGGGGTCGCCGGCGCGGCGGGGGGCGACGTGGAGGCCCCGCCCTCCAGCGCCTTGCGGAGCTTGTTCGCCGCGACGCGGATCGCGACGGTGGCGAAGGAGGCGTTGAGGGTCGCGTCGGCCACGACCGCGAGGACGTGCGCGCCGCCGGCCGCCTTGCCGAGGCTGCGCAGCAGGAGCTTCCCGTCCGCGAACTGCGCCGAGACGGTCTCCCAGTCCTCCTGCTGGAGCTGGATGGAATCGATCGCCTTGCCGAGCGTCGCGCCGACCTGCTCGCACAGGGCGCGG
This sequence comes from Anaeromyxobacteraceae bacterium, assembly GCA_045802735.1. GTDB lineage: Bacteria > Myxococcota > Myxococcia > Myxococcales > Anaeromyxobacteraceae > Anaeromyxobacter_A. The sequence continues at coordinate 1,185 of JBJMQK010000134.1, forward strand.
TCGTAGATGGACTTCCCGCGGAAGCCGGCGAGATGGCTCGCCGGGTCCAGCACCAGCGCGGCGTTCACGCCGGGGAGATCGAGCAGTCCTTGGAGGATCGCGTCCATGTCTCAGCCCTGTCCTGCGATGGAGGTCTCGATCTGCTTCTCGACGGCGCCGAGCGAGCGCGGCGGCTCGACCTGCGCCGCGAGCACGTGCGGGCCCTCGACGACGACGAGCGACGCGCGCTTTGCGCTGCTCACCGCGATGCGCCGGAGCGCGCCGAGCCCCAGCAGGTCGCCCGACTGAGCCATCGCGGTCGCGAGGAAGCCCGTCACCGCCGCGATCGTCTCGCCGTCCGGCTCGCGGACGGCGTCGAGGAACACGCCCGCGAGGTCGCCGAGCACGGCGCCGCGCACGTCGGGGAGCTTCGACACGAACGACAGGGACGACATGGCCCCGCTCCCGCTCGTGCCCTTCGGGCCGGCGACGGGGTTCGCAGCGTTCACGGTCACGGTGCTCCCTTCGGCCACGGAGGCAGGCCCGCGCCCCGGCGGCAGGAATCGATGAGTGCCACCACGTCGGAAGGCGGCCAGCCGGGCGGGCGGCGCGGCAGCGCCGACGGCGGGCGCCCGGTCCAGCGCTCGCGATCGCACGCGGCGCAGGCGTGCCACGACGACAGCGTCCGCAGGCGGCCGGCGGCGGCGAGGAGCAGCATGTTCTCGGCGAGGACGTCGAGGCGTCCCGGGAGCCCTTCGCTGCGGTGCGCCATGAGGAGCCGCGCGTCCGGCGAGACGAAGATCGGGGGCGCGTCCGCGGGCCGCGTCGCCCGGACCCACGCGTCGACGTACGCGCCGACGTCCTCGGTCGCGAGCGGCGGGAGCGCGATCTCCGGCACGCCGTCCCCGAGCCCGAGCTCCACGCCGAGGCCGTGGCCGCCGACGAGGAGGAGCTGGAACGCGCCGCTGCCGCGGGCGGCCGCGAGGAGCGCGGAGAGCTCGGCCGCGGGCGGCGCGCCGTGCGACGCGCCGTCGAGCAGCAGGAGCGGCGGGTTCTTGCGCTGCCGCAGCTCCTCGCCGAGCTGATCGACGAGCGCCTCGAGCGAGAGCTGCGCCGCCTCGACCACGCCCGCGGCGCGGCAGAGCAGCTCGAGGAGCGATCCCGCCTCGCCCGGCGCGGCGAGGTCGAGCGCCAGGACGAGGCGCGAGGACGCGAGCTCCGCGGCGACGCCGCGGGCGAGCACCGTCTTCCCGGCGCCGTGCGGCCCGGTCACCGCGATCGCCGGAGCGCGCTCGGCGAGGAGCCGCTCGAGGAGCGTCTGCCGTGCGCCGTCGAACGGCGGGCCGGCGTAGGGCGGGGATGCGGGATCGGCGTCGAAGAACGGGCGGCGCGTGAACCCGAGCACGTCGGCGAGCGGCGCCCCGGGCGCGGGGCCGGCGGGATCGGCGCGGCGTGCCGCCGGGGGCGAGGCGCGCTCGGCCCGGGGCGCGACGGTCGCCCGCAGCTCCTGGAGGACGGTACGCGCCGCCCACACCAGCTCCTGCGCCGAGGCCGGCCGGTCGCGCGGCGCCTTCGCCAGCGCGTGCATGGCGAGGGCGGCGCAGGACGCCGGGACGTCGCGGCGCAGCGAGCGCGGGTCCGGGACCGCGGCGCGCAGGTGTGCCTGCTCCACCGCGAGGGCGTCGGCGCCCGCGAAGGGGGGACGCCCGGTGAGCAGATGGAAGAAGGTGGCGCCGAGCGCGTAGAGGTCGGAGGCGGGGCTCGCCGCCTCGCCACGCCAGATCTCGGGCGCGGTGTAGTGCGGCGTCCCGACGCGCAGCCGCCGGCTGCCGTTCGGATCGACGTCGGGGGGCCCCATGGCGATGCCGAAGTCACCGAGCTTCGTCACCTGATCGGGCCCGACGAGGAGGTTCCCCGGCTTCACGTCCCGGTGCACCACGCCCGACGCATGCGCCGCCTGGAGCGCCGTCGCGGCCTGCAGCAGGATCTCGGTCGCGGCCTCCGGCGACATCGGGCCGCCGCGGGCGACGAGCGCCTCGGCCGAGTCCCCCGCCACGTACTCCATCGCGATGTAGCAGAGGTCGGCGTGCCGGGCGACGCCGTAGATCTGCACGACGCGCGGGTGGTTGATGCGGGCGACGAGCCGCGCCTCCGAGAGGAACCACTGCACCGGATCCTGGCCGGCGGCCTCGGCCGCGGCCCAGGACAGCACCTTCACCGCGGTCGGGCGCAGGAGCGCCTCGTCGTTCGCGCGGTACACGACGCCCATGCGCCCGCGCCCGACGAGCTGCTCGAGCCGGTAGTTGCCGAGCTTCTGGCCCGCCAGGGCGGCGAGGTCGCTGGGCTCGGCGGTCCTTGGACTGGCGGTGGAAGCGCTCATGCCGGCGCGATCAGAGCGCTTCCCGCGAGTCCGCGGCGTCGCGGGCCGCCTCGTCCAGCTCCTTGAACAGGCGCAGGAGCGGGCCCTGCACGTCGACCGCGACCTTGCCGCTCGCGAGCGGCGCCCCGCCGGCGCTGCGGTCGAACACGAACGCTCCGTCCTTCCACTCGACCAGCTCTCGCACCGTCCGGTCCACCTGCGCCGTCAGCGCGTCCTCGAGCGCGGCGCCATCGACGAGGCCCTCGCGCAGGAGATGCTCGCAGACGAGCGGGTCGGACGGCTCCGGCCCGAGCGCCGTCACGGCCGCGCCGAGCGCCTCCGGCGTGATGCTGCGCGATGCGACCAGGAGCTCGCCGATGGGTGGCGCCGCCGGCGAGGAGACGCGGGTGACGTGACCGTCGGCGAACTGGAGCGTGCAGGTGCCGCGCGACGAGTTGCAGGCGAGCAGGCCGGTGCGGCGCGCGGCGCGCAGGAACTGGAGCAGATCCGGGACGCCGAGGGCGCTGAACTCGCCCGAGAACACGCTCCCGCCACCGCTCGTGCCGGCCGGAGGCGGCGTGTGGGACGGCGCGGCGGCGGCGGGCGGCGCGTCGGGGGTCGACGCATCGGGGGGCGACGTCGAGATCGGCTCCGCCGCCGCGTCCGCGGGCGCCTGCGAGGCCTCTGCGAGGCGGGCGCAGCGGTCCAGCCCGAGCAGGGCCGAGGCGCGGTCGGCCGGCGACAGGTCGCGCCCGAGCAGGCGCTGGAACATCGCGGACGCCTCGCTCGGCTTGCCGATGTTGACGAGCATCCACGCCAGCGCGACGCGGGCGGGCGGGAAGCGCGGCGCGGCCTGGACGATGCGCTCGAGAGCGCGGACGGACCGCACCCGCGCCGGCGCGTCCGCCTCGCGCAGGAACTCGCCGGCGTCCGCCTGGAGGAGGGCGCCCTCGCGCACCGCCGCGACGGCGGCCCTCACCCGGTCGGCGGCGCGGGTCTGGAACGGCGTGAGCAGCTCCTCCGCCCGGGCGAGCTCGGCGCGCGCCACCGCGCCGCGGGCCAGGAAGACGGCCGCCTCGTCGGATCCGGCGTCGGCCTCGGCGGCGAGCTGCGCCGCCTCGTCCGCCTCGGGCTCGCGGCCCAGGGCGGAGAGGACGCGCGCCTGGGCGAGGCGCGCCTGACCGATGCCCCACGGGTCGCCGAGGCGCTCGAAACGCGTCCGCGCCTCCGCGAGCCAGGAGAGGGCGCTCGGCGGGTCCTTGCCGAACGGCAGCAGCTCGCCGATGACACCCTGGGTGACCGCGCGGGCCTCCTCGTCGAGGCGCTTCGAGAGTGCCAGCGCCTCCTTCGCGCTCGCGCCGGCGGCGGCGAAGGCGCCGGTCCTCACGGCGGCGCGCGCGCTCCAGACGAGGGCGAGCCAGCGCACGCTGTCGTTCGCCCGGTCCGCGGACGCGACCTCGCGCAGCGCCGCGAGGCCGCCCTGGCCGTCCCCGGCGGCGATGCAGCCGACGCCCTCGAGGAGGAGCTGGAGCGCGCGCTCGTGCTCCGGCGACGCGACCGCCTCGGCACCGGCCGGGCTCGCGCCCTCGAGCTCGCGCGCCCATGCGGCGGCGGCGGTGCCGAGATCGGCGCGCACGAGCGCGCGGCGGAGGCGCGCCCAGGCGTCGGCGGCGGGCGCGGCGGCGCGGTCGAGCGCGCTCGCCTTCGGCGGAGCGGCGGGCGGCGCGGCCGGACGCGACGGCGCCCTGGGCAGGCCGGCGGCGGGATCCCACGCGCCGACGAGGGCCTGGGCCGGTCCGGTGCGCTGCGGGTCGGCGAGGGCGAGCAGGAAGGAATCGTCGCGGACCGCGGCGAGCAGGGCCTGGCGATCGTTCCGCACGTGGACGAGCTGCAGCGCGCCGATCCCCAGGGCGTCGCCGGCGGAGGCGAGCTCGGCGAACGCGACCGCCGCGGCCGCGGCGGCGTCCTCGTCGAGCGCGGTGGCGCCGGGCGCGGCCGCGAGCAGCTGCCCCGCGCGATCGGCGACGAGCGCGGCCAGGAGGTCGGGGTGGAGGTCGTTTACCGGTGGGGACGCCATGTCGCGCTCGGTCGAAGGGGGACGGCGGGAGGTGCGGTCGCGACCACCGCGACGGGGACGTCAATTGGCGAGCAATCGTAGAGATGCGGGAAGGGGTGCGTCAACCGATCGCACGTTTTACGGCCGCAAACCCGTGCCGGAGATGTGCGCGATGTAGGTCCACGCTCAGTGGAGAGCCGCCGCCGTGGATCTGACGCGCCGCGTCGGCGCTAGGGCGCCTTGCGCAGCTGGAAGGGCGCGGGTCCGTCGAGCGTCGACAGCGTGCCCTTCAGCGCGCGCCCGTCGGCGGACAGCGTCCCGGTGAGCGACCCTCGCCCGTCGGCGAGCCCGATGCTCACCGCGCTGCCGTTCACGGCGACGCTCCGGATCTCCACGCTCGCGCCGTCGAGGATCGCGGCGCCCGACCACGCCTCGCCCGCGTTCGTGAGCTGCAGGCCGAAGCCGCTCACCGCGCCGGCCTGCGTGCGCGTCCCGCTCCAGCTCCCGGCGACAAGGCAATCGCGCGCGTGGGCATAGGGTGCGACGAGGTCCGCCGCCGCAGCGGCCTGGGCGCGCCCCTCGGCGACGCTGCGATCGACGCGCTCGAGCTGGCGCCGCAGCTCCGACGTGTAACTCTGCAGCGCCGCCGCAGCGGGCTCCTCGAGGTCGGGCCAGCTCCAGGTGAACGCCTGCGCGAGCGCGGGCTCACCGGCGTGGCGCGCGGCGGTCTGCACGAGGAAGCGCCGCGCCTCGTCCGCGGCCTGCGCCGCGGCGAGGTGCTCCTTGAGCGGCGCCCTCGCCTCGAGCCCCCGCTGCGCCGCCGCGAGGAGGTCGTGGCGGCGCCGCTCGACGACCGCGATCGCCTCGGCGCGGCTGCCGCAGCTCCTGAGCTGGCGCGGCGCGACGGGGTGGTGGTCGTCGAGGTCCGGCAGGGCGAGCCCCGGCGAGCGCCGCAGCGCATCGGCCGCCGCGACGAGCGCGGCGGGCGCGCCGGACCAGTCCTGCGCCTCGCCCTTCACCGGCTCGCCGGCGTCGAGCGCGGCGAGGGCTGCGCGCGCGCGGGCGAGCTGCCCCGCGGCCTCCTCGAAGTGGGCGAACGCCTTCTGCGCCTCGCCCGGCACGCGGTAGCCGTCGGCGGCCCGGGCGGAGGCGGGGCCGACGAGCGCCGCGAGGGCGAGGGCGGGTGCGAGGGTGCGGCGCATGCGGCTCCTTGCTTCACCGGCGGCGAGGGGTGCGGAGCCTGCACGACACCTCCAGGCGGCGCCCTTGTCAAGGCGGCGCGGCGCGCGGCGGGGCTACGGCATGAGGTCGGCGACGACCGCGTCCACCGCCAGCGCGTCGAGCGGGCCGCTCCCGAGGTCGGCGCGGCCGGAGAGCTGGCCGCCCACGACCACGCGGTTCGACCCGGCGATCGCGAGCCCGTGCACCTGCAGGTCCTCCCCGCCGCAGCCGTTCACGGCGACCGTGCGGCTCCAGCGCAGGGCGCCGCCCGGCTCGAACTTCGAGACCGCCGCGCTGCAGGAATCGGCGCCCGTCACGACGACCGGGCGGGCGTCGGCGTCGAGCGCGAACAGGGTCTTCACGCCCGGGCCCGAGACCTCCTGCACGCTCTCGATCGGCGCCGCGAAGCGCGGCGCGCCCTCGCCGGAGAGCCCCGCGATGAAGTAGCCGTGGTCCGCGCCCGCCGGCACCCGCAGCGTCGCCCCGGCGAGCTCCAGCGTATCGCGGAAGCTTCCGTGCGCGACGACCCCGTTCGCGCTGGCGCGCAGCCCGGTGATGGTCGCATGGCCGCCCAGCGCCTGGTCCCAGCGCCGGGCGCCGCTGCGATCGACGCGCGCGACCGCGTCGCCGTGCGCGTAGTACGCGTTCCCGTCGCCGTCGAGCGCCACCGGCGCACCCGCCGCGAGGTCGAGCCCGCCGCGCTCCCAGCGGAGCGCGCCGTCCCCGTCGTACGCGCGCAGCGCGGCACCGCCGCCCGAGCGCGACGCGACGAGGATGTCGCCGTCCCGGTTCACGTCGACGTTCGACAGGACCTCGCCGGGGAGCCCGCGGTGCCACACGTGCTCGGCGCGGCCGGTGAGGACGACCACCGCGCCGCCGTCGATCGCCGCCCCGCCCACGGTCGGACACCTCCTGCCCGAGCAGACGCCGGTGAGCGCGAGCACCATGTTGCCGGACGGCGCGATGGCGAAGCTGCCGGTCGGCGCGAAGCGCAGCGCGAGGTTCCCCTCGTCCTCGAACTGGTGGTCGAACTCGCGGCCGTCGGCGTCCATGTGGACGAAGCCGATCTGCTCGAGCGCGTCGCCCCGGACGCCGATGATGTTGAAGGCGACGACGGACCCGTCGGGTGCGACCGCCACGTCGTGCGTCCACTCGATGCCGAGGCCGCCCATCTTCTTCGTCCAGGCGGTCTCGCCGCGGGTGGTGGGGTCGGACGTCGCGGTGACGCCGGGGCCTGCGTCGCTCCCGCCGTCGCTCCCGCTGCCGCTGCCGCTGCCGCTCCCGCTGCCGTTACCGCCGCCGCTGCCGGGGTCGCTCGGTCCGCTCGGTGAGCAGGCGAGGAGGGCGAGTGCCGCGTATGCCAGCTTGCGCATCACCCTACGAGGTTGTGCACGGATGAAGGTCATGCACGCGCCGTGCGCGACGCGTGCGGCGAGCGGGGAGCGCGCCTCCCCGCCCGTACGCCACCCGGTCGCACGTCGCGCCGAGGCTTCTGCGGCCCCGACCTCGTCGATACCTTGTCCGACGACGCGACATCGGAGAGGGGGGAATGTCACCAGACGTGCAGGAACTCCTGCGGGTGGTGCGGGTGCCCGGGTTCCGCTACCGCGAGCTGCAGGCGGGCGCCCGCGCGCCGGCGCGCCAGCGATCGGCGGAGCCGCGGCGCGAGCTGACGGTCGCGCTCGTGTCCCTCGTGCCGCGCGTCGGGCGCACGACGCTCGCCGCGAACCTCGCGGCGGCGCTGGCGCGGCGCGGCCTCTCGACCGTCGCCGTCGACCTCGACCCGGGCGACGCGCTCCGGCTCCACCTCGGCGGCGGGGCGGGCGAGCCGCCGGCTCCGGGTGCGCCCGGCTGCGTCGCGTTCGGGGCCCCGGCGGCAGCGATCCTCGACGCGCTCGACGCCGAGCCCGCGGCGTTCGTGCTCGACACGCCCGCGGGCCTGTCGCGGGCGCTCGAGCAGGCCCTCGGCTCGGCCGACGAGGTGCTGGTGGTGCTGCGCGCCGACCGGGCCTCGCTCGACGCGCTGCCCGCCGCGGAGGCGCTGCTCGCGCGCACGAGGCTCCGGTCGTGGCGGCGCCTGCGCACGCGCTACGTCGTGAACGCTTACGACGCCCGGCGGCACGGCGAGCGCGAGGCGCTCGCGCGCTTCCGGGCGGACCTCGGGGCGCGCCTCTGGCCCATCCCGGTCCAGGCCGACGAGGCGGTGCGCGCGGCGCTCGCGGCGCGGCGCACGGTCCTGGCGGAGGCGCCCGACTCGCAGGTCGTCGCGGATCTCGCCGCGCTCGCGGCCGACCTCACGCGGACGGGCGCGGCCTAGCATGTACCTCCTGCGCGATACGGCGACGGTGCCGTCGTCCGACGAGCGGAGCGCCCCCGGCTCACGCGACGGGCCCGCGCGGCGCGGGCGCACGAGCCTCGGTGGCCGGATGCTCCGCGCGCTCGCCGCGCTCGTCGCGCTCGCCTGCCTCGCCGTCGTCGTGGTGACGCCGCTCGACCTGCGCACGCAGGCGGCGCTCGCCGTCGGGATGCTGCTCGTGAGCTTCGCGCTCGGGCGCGTGCGCGGGAAGGCGGCGCGCCTCGCCCTCGTGCTCGTCTCGGTCACCGCCACCGCGCGCTACCTCTACTGGCGCGTCACGGCGACGATCGCCGTGGAGTGGACGCTCGACGCCGCGCTCGGCGCGATCCTCCTGCTCGCCGAGCTGTACTGCTGCGCGGTGCTGCTCCTCGCCTACGGCCAGACCCTCGGGGCGCTGCGGCGCCGGCCGGTGCCGCTGCCCGACGACGTCGCGCGCTGGCCGTCGGTGGACGTGTTCATCCCGACCTACAACGAGCCGCTCGCGGTGGTGCGCGCGACGGTCCTCGCAGCGCAGGCGCTCGACTGGCCGCGGGATCGCCTGCGCGTGCACCTCCTCGACGACGGGCGGCGCGACGCCTTCCGCGCGTTCGCCGCGGAGGCGGGCGTCGGGTACGTCGTGCGCAAGGGCAACGCGCACGCGAAGGCCGGGAACCTGAACCACGCGCTGCGCGTCACGGACGGCGAGCTCGTCGCCATCTTCGACTGCGACCACGTCCCGGCGCGCTCGTTCCTGCAGGTGACGGTCGGCGGCTTCCTCGCCGACCCGAAGCTCGCCGTCGTGCAGACGCCGCACCACTTCTACACGCCCGACCCGTTCACCCGGAACCTGGGCATGCCCGCGGCGGTGCCGGGCGAGAACGAGCTGTTCTACGGGCTCATCCAGCACGGCATCGACACCTGGAACGGCGCGTTCTTCTGCGGCTCGTGCGCGGTGCTGCGGCGCGCGGCCCTCGAGCAGGTGGGCGGCATCGCCGTCGAGACCGTCACCGAGGACGCGCACACCGCCCTCAAGATGCACCGGCGCGGCTGGCGCACCGCCTACCTCGGCATCCCCCAGGCGGCGGGGCTCGCGACCGAGACCCTGTCGGCGCACGTCGGCCAGCGCATCCGCTGGGCGCGCGGCATGGCGCAGATGTTCCGGCTCGACAACCCGCTCCTCGGGCGCGGGCTCGCGCTGCCGCAGCGCCTCTCCTACCTCGCGGCGATGCTGCACTTCTTCTCCGGGATCCCGCGGCTCGTCTTCCTGCTCGCGCCCATCGCGTACCTGCTCTTCGGGCGGCACGTCTTCAACGCCCTGCCGCTCGCGGCGGTGGCGTACGGGCTCCCGCACCTCTTCCACTCGACGGCGGCGAGCGCGCGGCTCAACGGGCGCTTCCGCCACGCGCTCTGGTCCGAGGTGTACGAGACCTGCCTCGCGCCCTACATCGCGCTGCCGACGACGGTGGCGCTCGTGGCGCCGCGCGCCGGTCGCTTCAACGTCACGGCGAAGGGCGGCCGCATCGAGCGCCCGTTCTTCGACGCCCGCATCGCCCGCCCCTACATCGTGCTCGCGCTCGCGAACGTCGCGGCGCTCGGCGCCGGCGGGTGGCGCCTCTGGATCGGTGCCGGCGAGGTCGACTCGCTCATCGTGAACGTCGCCTGGGCGCTCCACAACCTCGTCGTGCTCGCGGCGACGCTCGCCGCCGCCTGCGAGCGGCGCCAGGTGCGCGCGAGCCCGCGCGTCGCGGCGCGCCTCCCGGGGATGCTGCGGCTCCGCGACGGCCGCACCGCGCGCTGCGAGACGCGCGACCTCGCGCTCTCCGGCGCGCGCGTGGCGCTCGAGGCGCAGAAGCCGCTCGCGCGCGGCGAGCGGGTGTGGCTGTCGGTGTTCTCGTTCGACGACGAGCGGCCGCTCCCGGCCGAGGTGGTGGCGGTGGAGGGGACAGGGGTGCGGCTGCGCTTCGCGCCGCTCGCCCTCGAGGAGGAGGCGCACCTCGTGCGCGTCATCTTCTCGCGCGCCGATGCCTGGCTCCGCTGGGCCGAGCCCTTCGAGCGCGATCGCCCGCTCGCCACGCTCGCGAGCATCGCGCGGCACGGCGTGAGCGGGGCGGGGAGGGCGGTGGCGCTCACGGTGAAGGGGCTCTTCCCGCGGACGCCGGCGCCGGCGCCGGTCAGGAGGGGAGCGTGAGGGGGGCGGTGCTGATCGTGGCGGGGGTCGCGCTCGCGCTCGCGCCCACGCGCTTCGACCCCGGCGGCTCCGCGGCCTACGCTCAGGACAGGCTCCGCGCAGCGGAGTCGAAGGGCGGGGAGCAGCCGCGCGCCCCTCCGCCCGCCCGGGTGCGCTTCCCTTCCTCTTGCCTACCCCCCTCCTCCCAAGTAGTATGCGCGCGCCTCCGAAATCCGGGCATTTGGCCCTCTTTCGCACCTCAATTGCCCTCGACGGCCTCGCCGGGGAAGCCCAAGAACCATGAACCTTTCGAGTATCGTAACGTCCCTCACCCTCGCCGCCGCCGAGCACGGCGGTGGTGGTGAGGCGAACCTCGTCCTGCCCGACCTGTCCTCGGTGCAATTCCTGGGCATGTCCGGCAAGGCGCTGCTCGCCATCGGCATCCTGGTCTCGTTCGCCGGGCTCGCCTTCGGCCTCACGATCTCGAACCAGCTCAAGAACCTGCCGGTGCACCGGTCGATGCTCGAGGTCTCGGAGCTCATCTACGAGACCTGCAAGACCTACCTCGTCACCCAGGCGAAGTTCATCGCGATCCTGTGGGCGTTCATCGCCGCGATCATCGTCGCGTACTTCGGGTTCCTCACCGAGCCGCACAAGTCCGGCGGCGAGGTGGCGCTCATCCTCCTCTTCTCCGTCGTGGGCATCCTCGGCAGCTCCGGCGTCGCCTGGTTCGGCATCCGCGTGAACACCTACGCGAACTCGCGCACCGCGTTCGCGTCGCTGCGCGGGAAGCCGTACCCCACGTACGCCATCCCGCTGAAGGCGGGCATGTCGATCGGCACGATGCTCATCAGCACCGAGCTGCTGATCATGCTGTTCATCCTGCTCTTCATCCCGCGCGACGTGGCCGGTCCCTGCTTCATCGGCTTCGCCATCGGCGAGTCGCTCGGCGCCTCCGCGCTCCGCATCGCGGGCGGCATCTTCAC
>JBJMQK010000143.1:0-9199 GCA_045802735.1 Anaeromyxobacteraceae bacterium
AGGGCGCCGAGCTCGTTGAGGCTCCGGAACCAGCTGCGCAGCGTGTCGAGGTCGGCGTCCGCGATCGAGTGCCAGCCGCACTCGGCGAAGCGGTTCATGAGCTCGCAGAAGATGAGCTCGGTGTCGGTCGAGCCGACCGGCTCGAAGGTCGCGTGCTTCTCGAGCTCCGGGCGCTGCAAGAGGCTCCCTGCGTGCGCGAAGAGCCAGTCGCGCCGGCCCCATGCGCGCGTGAACGGCTGCGTGTTCGCGTCGGTGATGGCGCCCCAGGTCGCGTGGCGGATCTGCACGACGAAGAGCGACGACTCGAGGTGCTCCCACGCCTCGACGAGGTGGCTGCGGATGCTCCCCGAGGGCGGCGCCGGCTCCTTCAGGATCGCGGCCGAAGGCTCGCCTCCCGGGTAGTAGCCGATCCCCCACCCGTCGGGGAGTGTCCGCTGGGGACGCAGGCAGCGCAGGTCGAAGCTCGGCGCGAGCTCGCCCTCGAACGACATGGCCAGCAGGTTCGGCATGGACCTATTGCGTCGCGTCCTTCGAGGGCGCGCCCTGCGCCTGGCCGAGGAGCTCCGTCGCGATGGCATCGCAGATCGACGAGGTCTCGTCCACCACTTGCGTCAGCCGCTCGTGGATGCCGCCGGCCTCGAGCGCGGCGGGCCGCTGCTGGGCGATCCAGGCGTCGAGCGCCCGCAAGCGCTCGAGTGCTCCACCGCCCGGCGCCCCGACGGCCCCGGTGGGGCGGATGCCCGAGAGCCGCTGGTGCGCGCTCGTCACGGCGTAGCGGACGGAGCGCGGGAACTGCCGGTCGAGGACGAGGAAGGACGCGATCGCGTGGGGTGTCACGGCCCCGCGGTTCCGCTTCATGAAGGCCTCGAAACCCGAGCACGCGCGCAGGAGCGCGAGGAACACCGCCGTCTCGACGACGCGATGCGTCGCGAGCTCGGCCAGCGCGTGGTGGTGGACGTCGAGGATGCGCGCGGTCTGCCCGGCCCGCTCCAGCATCGTCCCGAGGACGATGAACTGGTAGGGGTCGTCGTGGAGCATCGTGCCGTTCACGAGGCCGAACGCGAGCTGGCAGCCGCGGCGCACGCGCCGGTAGAAGCCGTCGCGATCGTCGCGCCAGGTCGTCTCCGCGTCGGCGCTGCCCATCCAGAGATAGAGCTCGTTGACCGCCTCCCACGTCTCGAGGCTCACCACCTCGCGGATGGAGCGGGCGTTCTCACGCACGGCGAAGAGCGAGCGGCGCATCGCGCTCGGGTTCTCCTCGTCCCATGCGAGGTAGCGCTGCACGACCTCGCCGTCGTGCGCGTCGGCCCCGAAGCGCTCGCCGAAGCGCGCCTCCTCGCCCGAGACGACGATGACCGGGTGCCAGATCTGCCGCGGCGTGAGCCCGGCGTCGAGCGCGAGGTTGCGCGTCACCTGGAGGACGCGCGCGGTGCTCTCGACGCGCTCGAGGTAGCGGCCGAGCCAGAAGCAGTGGTCCGCGACTCGGGCGATCACGGCATCGCCTCCTTCTGCACCCAGGTGTCCTTCGAGCCGCCGCCCTGGCTCGAGTTCACGACGTAGGAGCCCTCGACGAGGGCGACGCGGGTGAGGCCGCCGGGGAGGACCCACGGGCCGGCGGGGCTGTTGAGCACGTAGGGGCGCAGGTCCACGCGGCGCGCGACGAGGCGCTCGCCGGTGGCGTCCCAGGTCGGGCAGGTCGACAGCTCGATGCGCGGCTGGGCGATGTAACGCCGGGGCTCGGCGACGATGCGCTGCCGGAACTCCTCGCGCTCCGCGGCGCTCGCCTGCGGGCCCATGAGCATGCCGTAACCGCCCGCCTCGTCCACGACCTTCACGACCATCTCGGCGAGGTGCTCGAGCACGTACTTCCGGTCGTCCTCGCGGCCGCACAGGAAGGTCGGAACCTGGGCGAGGATCGGATCCTCGCCGAGGTAGTAGCGGATGAGCTCGGGGACGAACGGGTAGACCGCCTTGTCGTCGGCGACGCCGTTCCCGGGCGCATTCGCGAGCGCGACGTTGCCCGCGGCGTAGGCGCGCATGATCCCGGGCACGCCGAGGAGGCTGTCCTTGCGGAAGACCTCCGGGTCGAGGAAGGACTCGTCGGTGCGCCGGTAGACGACGTGCACGCGCCTCGGCCCGCGCGTCGTGCGCGAGTAGACGCGATCGTCCTCCACGAAGAGGTCGGCCGCCTGCACGAGCTCGAGCCCCATCGTCCGGGCGAGGAAGGAGTGCTCGAAGTAGGCGGAGTTGTACGGGCCCGGCGTCAGCACGACCGCCGTGCTCGCGTCGGGCGACTCGGGCGAGGCCGCGCGCAGGGTCGCGGCGAGCCGCTCCGGGTAGTGGTCGACGCCGTGGACGCGCGCGCCGTCGAGCACGTCGGGGATGACGCGCTTCGAGAGCAGGCGGTTCTCGAGGACGTACGACACGCCCGACGGCGTGCGCAGGTTGTCCTCGAGGACGCAGAACCGGCCGGTGGGATCGCGGATGAGGTCGATCCCGGAGATGTGGATCCGCACGCCCCCCGGCGGCTTCACGCCGCGCAGCGGCGCGAGGTAGGCCTTGCCGCCGAGGACGAGGTCGCGCAGGAGCGGCAGCTCGTCGAAGACGCGCGCCTCGCCGTAGACGTCGTCGAGGAAGGCCTCGAGCGCGAGGACGCGCTGCGTGAGCCCGCGCTCGACGTGCGCCCAGTCGTGCGCCGAGATGAGGCGCGGCACGAGGCAGAACGGGAAGATCTTCTCGGCGCCGCGCTGGTCGGCGTAGACGGAGAAGGTGACGCCCTGGTTGAGCAGCGCGCGCTCGGCGAAGTGCTGGTGCTGGGCGAACTCGGGGATCGAGTGGGCGCCGAGCGCGAACAGGGCGCGCTCGAACTCGGGGCGGGGCGCCCCCGCTGCGGCGAAGGCCTCGTCGTAGGTGCCGGCGAGGGGGAGGTACGTTTCGAGCAGGCGTGCGGTCGAGGTGTCCATGGTCGTCATCGGTCGAGGAAGGCGGCGCGCTGCACGGCGGCGGAGGGCGACAGGGCGAGGCCGGGCGCATCGGCGCGGCGGAGGTCCACGGTGAAGCCCGCGTCGCGGGCGGTCCGGACCTCGCCGCGTTGTGGCCCGGAGAGGACGGCGCGCTCGCGGCGACGGTGGCGGGCCTCCGCCTCGTCGGGCGGGAGCCCGGCGTAGGCGCCCCCCGCCGGGCGCCACCCGTGGAGCGCCACGGTCGCGCCACCGTCTCCGCGGCGCCACGACAGCACCAGCGGATCGGTCGGCGGGAGGCCGGGGTGGAGCCCGGGCGCCGGCGTGAAGGTGCGGAAGACGACGCTGCCGAGGTGGTGGCCGGCGTGGCCGGCGACCGGCTGGAGCGGCACGCGCCAGCCCTCTGCGGTGAGCGTGCCGGGCGAGGTCCCGGCCGGCGCCGTGACGAGGAGCTGCAGCCGGGCCGAGCTCGAGTCCACGATGCGCGCGCCGCTCCGCTCCTGCGAGGCGACGTCGCCGACGAGCGGCCAGAACGAGAGCGCCGGCGAGACCTCGAGCGTCGCGTCGCCGTCCGCGAGCACCGTGATGGGCTCGCGCGGGCGCGTCAGCTCGGCGCGCAGGAGCGGCCCCGGCGCGAGCCCGTGCGCGTCGAGATCGTCGAGCACCGCCTCGAGGTCCCTGGCGAGGAACCAGGGGAGGCCGAACAGCTCGTGGAGCGACGCGCCCCAGTCGACGAGCGGCTCCTCGAAGTCGGCGAGCGCGAGCCGCGCGGCGATGGCGCGGAAGAGGGCCGCGATCGCGACCAGGCGCTCCGGCGAGGGCGGCATGCGCAGCGCGCGCAGCTCGACGACGCCCAGCCGCCCGCGCCCGGGCAGCCACGGGTTCCAGAGCTTCTCGACGTTCAGCTCGGCGCGGTGCGAGTTCCCGGCGCCGTCGACGAGCAGCGGCGCGAGCGCGCCCCACAGCTCCTCGGGCGAGGCGTCGGCGCCGCGCGCCGCGAGCCGGTCGAGCGCGACCGGCAGCTCCTCGAAGCGCTCGCGCACGCCCTCGTCGGCGCGCGGTCCCTGGCTCGCGCTCCCCACGCACTCGGGGGCGAAGAGGTAGGAGAGCGCCGGGTGGCGGTTCGCGTAGCGCACGAGCCGTGGCAGGAGCTGGGGGTGCAGGAAGAACGGGCTCCGCTCGGGCGACGGTCCGCCGAGCGTCACCTGGCCGCCGCCGCCGGAGTCGGTGACGTCGCCGTTGTAGCGGTAGCGCACGGGCGCGAGCCCCGCGTCGGCGGCGGCGGCGTAGACGGCCTCGCACCAGCCCGCGAACGCGGCGAGGTCGTGCGCGGGCGCCATGTTGACCTCGACGACGCCGGGATCGGGCGTCGCCGTGAGCCAGGCCCCGCCGTCGCCGACGACGGGCGGCTGCGCCGGCGCGGCGGTGAGCGCCGCCGCGTCCGCGGGCGCGCCCGACGGCGGGCCGCGGCGCGAGAAGAGCGCGCCGAAGCAGAAGCGCGGCGCCGTCTCGCCGGGATAGGTCCGGCCCTCGGCGCGGAGGAGCCGCACCGGACCGGCGAGGCGCGGGGCGAGCGCGAGGAGCAGCGCGCGCGCCCGCTCCTCCTTGTCCCCGCCCTCCGGCTGCCCGAGCCACCAGGGGTCCTGTGAATGACGGTCGGTGAAGGTCGGCTCCGCGCCGACCCAGATCTCGACGCCGCGCCGGGAGAGCGCCGCGTCCTGTGCGCGCGCCTCGTCGACGAGCGCCGCGTCCACCCTAGGCCTCCTCCGGCTCGGGGTCCGGGGGCGGGCGGTCTCCCGCGTAGCGGCGCAGGTCGAGCGTGTAGGGCATCTCCGGGTGCGGCGCGGTGGGCCGCGGCGTGACCGGCCACGGCAGCGGCGCCTCGACGGTGAAGCGGCGCGCCTGGCGCGCGGCGGCCTCGAAGCGCGTGAGCGGCGGCGAGAGGAAGGCGCGCCCCTCCGGGTGCCACACGTGGTACGCGCACGCGCCGAGCGATCGCGCGCTCCAGCGGTCGAGGACGTCGAGGCGCAGCGGGTGGTGGATTCCGAGGTGGGCGTGGAGCGCGTGCGGCGGCGCCCAGGCGCGGAAGCGCACGCCGGCGACCCGTTCACCGCGGGTCCCGGTGGAGCGGAGCGGCAGCGCGAGCCCGTTCACCAGCACCTCGTGGCGGCCCTCGACGACGCCGTCGGCGCGCACCTCGATGCGCTCCACCGACGAGTCGACGTAGCGCGACGTGCCGCCGCCGGCCGGCTCCTCGCCGAGCACGTGCCACGGCTCGATCGCGTTCCGCACCTCGACGGTGACGTCGCCCGCCTGCAGCCGCCCGACGCGCGGGCAGCGCAGATCGACGAAGGCGCGGTACGCGTCGGCGGGCAGGGAGAGGCCGCGCGCCTCGAGCCACCCGAGCACGTCCTCGAAGTCGCGCCACAGCCACGCCGGCAGGAGGAAGCGGTCGTGCAGCTCCGTGCCCCAGCGCACGAGCGGCGCCTGGTAGGGCTCGGCGGCGAAGGCGGCGACGAGCGCGCGCACGAGCGCCATCTGCGCCGCCGCCATGCGGGGGTGCGGCGGCATCTCGAACGCGCGCAGCTCGACGAGGCCCTGCCGCCCGTGCGGCGTCCTGGGCTCGAAGAGCTTGTCGATGCACAGCTCGGCGCGGTGCGTGTTGCCGGAGACGTCGACGAGCAGGTGCCGGAAGAGGAGGTCGGACAGCCAGGGCGCCGGCGGCGCGCTGCGGTCGAAGGCGCGCGCGAGCGCGATCTCGAGCTCGTACAGCGAGTCGTGGCGGGCCTCGTCGACGCGCGGCGCCTGCGAGGTCGGGCCGACGAAGAGCCCGGTGAACAGGTACGAGAGCGACGGGTGGTGCTGCACGAACGTGATGAGGCTGGCGAGGAGATCGGGCCGCCGCACGAACGGGCTCTCGAGCGGGGTCGGGCCGCCGAGGGTGAGGTGGTGCCCGCCGCCCGACCCGGCCATGCGGCCGTCGAGCAGGTACTTCTCCGCGGTGAGGCCGGAGCGGAGCGCGGCGTCGAAGACCGTCCCGACGAGCTCCGCGTGCGCGCGCCCGCTCGCGACGGGGGGCAGGTTCACCTCGAGGACGCCCGGGTCGGGCGTCACGGCGAGGCGCACAAGCTCGGGGGAGGGCGGCGGCGGGTAGCCGCCGAGCTGGACGTCGAGGCCCAGCTCGCGGCGCGCGGCGTCCACGTGGCCGACGAGCGCGAGGAAGTCGGCCGCGCTGGTGGTCGGCGGCAGGAAGACGTGGAGCTTGCCGCCGCGCGGCTCCACGCACAGCGCGGTGCGCAGCGCCACGGCGGCGCCGGGGAGCTGCGCGGTGGTGAGGCGCGCCTGGCGAGCGGCCGCGTCCTTCTCCGCGTCGCCGCGGCGCGGGTCGGGCGGACCGTCCCAGGTCGGCTCCACCGGCGCGATCGTCAGGGGCGTCCCCGCGATCGAGGCGAGCGGCAGGCGGAGCCCGATGGGCGCGTCGCCGGGGAGGAGGAAGAGCCGGCCGCGGCGGAAGCTCCAGGCGTCGGAGCGCCAGGCCCCCGCGACGCGCGCGAGCGGCAGGACGTGGCCCGCCTCGCGCGCCAGGCCGCGGCCGAGGACGCGCGCGAGCCGCCGCCGCTCCTCGGGGTCATCGAGGTCGGCCGTGAGCGGGTCGACGTCGACCGGGAGCGCCGCCTCCTCCTGCAGGTGGCGCCAGGGATCCTCGAAGGCGGCGACGACGGAGCTCGCGAGCTCGAGCCGGGTGGCGACCTCGAGCAGCAGGCGCTGCGAGTCCTCGACCGTCGCCGGGCGGCCCGTGGACGGCGCGGCGTCGGCCCAGATCGGCTGGCCGTCGCGGCGCGCGATGAGCTCGAGCGCCCAGCGCGGGATGCTCTCGCCGGGGTAGTGCTTCCCCTGGCGCTCGAGGGTGGCGGCGCCGGGGCAGAGCGCGCCGCGCAGCTCGGCCGCGAGGCGGAGGCCCTGCACCCACTTCGTGGCGCCGAGCGCCTCGCCGTTCCACTCCGGCAGCTCGGGATGTTCACGGGAAGCGAAGGTCGGCTCGCCGCCGCAGGTGAGGGCGAGCCCGCCGTCCGCGAGCCGCGCGTCGACGGCGTCGTCCGCGGCGAGCAGCGCCGCCCAGGTCTCGTCGCCGAACGGCGCGGTCGGGCGCGGCTCGTGGCCGAGGCGCGCCACCTTCGTCTCGAACCCGACCTTCGCCGCGGCGATGTCGCTCGTCCCCTCGACGGGCGTCGCGAGCGCGGGGCGGGCGGTGCAGGCGAGCGGGATGTGGCCCTCGCCGCAGAGCAGGCCGCTCGTCGCGTCGAGGCCGATCCAGCCGGCGCCGGGGAGGTACACCTCGGCCCAGGCGTGCAGGTCGACGACGTCGTGCAGGACGCCCTTCGGCGCGTCCGGGATCATCCCCTCGTCGGTGAGCTGGATGAGGTAGCCCGAGACGAAGCGCGCGGCGAGTCCGCGCGAGCGCAGCGCCGCGATGAGGAGGACCGCCGAGTCGCGGCAGCTGCCGCAGGCGTGGGAGAGCGTCTCCTCGGGCGTCCAGATGCCCGCCTCGTCGCGCACGACGTAGCGGAGCGCGTCGTGGACGGCGCCGTTCAGCTCGACGATGAGGTCGACCGTCTTCCCGGTCCGGGGGAGCGCGTCGAGGAAGCTCTCGAGGCGCGGCCCGCCGCGGACCGCGACGTCGTTCGAGTCGAGGAACGGGAGCAGGTCCTTCTGCAGCTCCTCGGGGTAGCGGAACGGGGAACGCTCGAAGCGGTCGTCGAGGAAGAAGTCGAACGGGTTCACCGGCCGGATGTCCACGGCCAGCTCGACCTTCAGCTCGAGCTCCGGCAGTCGCGTCCCCTTCTTGAAGGAGAGGTGCGCGACGTGGTTCCCGAACGGGTCCTGCTGCCAGCGGATCGCGGTCCCGTCCGGGACGGAGAGCCCGTAGCTCTCGATGCGCGCGCGGGCGTGGTTCGCGGGGCGGAGCCGGACCTGGTGAGGGCCGAGGGCCGCGGGGGTCGGGTACGAATAGACGCTACGATGCAGGATGTGGAGGCGCACGGTCGTGATTACCCCACTGCAAGACTGCGGCCCGTCGAGGGCGTGCCCGGTATGAGGGTCTGAACGCAACGCGCCCGGTCGGGTGCCTGGATCCGCGCCGTTCGCTGCCGCCACATCGAGCAGCGACGCAGTGCGCAGTCGGGCATTCTCGCGGGTGACGTACCTCTGACCTAGCCTCTCGGACGGAAGAATGCGCCTCTCGCTCGGATTCTCGCCGTGCCCCAACGACACGTTCATCTTCGACGCGCTCGTGCACGGCCGCGTCGAGGCGGGGGCGCTGCGCTTCGACCCGGTGCTCGAGGACGTGCAGACGCTCAACGACTGGGCGCGGGAGGCGAGGCTCGACGTCACCAAGGTGAGCTACGGCGTCCTGCCGCGCATCGCCCAGGACTACGTCGTGCTCGGCGCGGGCGGCGCGCTCGGGCGCGGCGTGGGCCCGCTCCTCGTCGCACGGCCGGGCGCGCCGCCGTTCGACGCGAGCGCGATGCGGGTCGCGATCCCCGGCCGCGACACGACGGCGCACCTCCTCTTCGCGCTCGCCTTCCCGGGCGCGGCGCACAGGCGGTTCATGCTCTTCTCGGACATCGAGCGGGCGGTGCTCGCGGGCGAGGTGGACGCCGGCGTCATCATCCACGAGGGCCGCTTCACCTACGAGGCGAAGGGCCTCGCGAAGCTCATGGATCTCGGCGAGCACTGGGAGGCGCGCACCGGGTCGCCCGTTCCGCTCGGCGCGATCGTGGCGCGGCGCCGCTTCGAGCCCGCGCTCCGGCGCGACCTCGACCGCGCGGTGCGCGAGAGCGTCCTCGTCGCGAACCGGGGCCGGGGCGTCATTTCACCGTACGTGCGCGAGCATGCGCAGGAGCTGGACGAGAGCGTCATGCGCCGGCACATCGACCTGTACGTGAACGAGTTCTCGGTGGACCTGGGCGAGGCCGGGCGGCGGGCGGTGCGCACGCTGCTGGAGGTGCACGCGCGGGTGTTTCCGGACGGTGCGGAGGTGGGGGAGGACGTGTTCGCGTAGAGGCGGTCGGGGGCGGGGTCGGGCGCGGTCGAGGGTGCCGATGGGCGCGGCGCGTATGCACGCGCTCCGGCCGCTGGTCCTCGCGGCGCGGACATGGGGCGTATGGCCGCGTCGCGGCTCGTGCAGCGTGGCTTTGGGCGCTTCGCCAAACTCGCTCACTGTGTACGTGAGTGAATCC
>JBJMQK010000213.1:0-3534 GCA_045802735.1 Anaeromyxobacteraceae bacterium
TGAGGCGTTCACCCGCGGCGTAGTACGGCCGCGACAGGAGGCAGACGCGGAGCTTCTCGTCCGCGACCTCGATGCCGTTCAGCGCGACGTCGAAGTCCCCCCGCGCGAGGAGGTCGAGGAGCTTGTCCCAGGCGCCCGCGCTCGGACGCGCCGTCACGCCCATCCGCCGCGCGATGGCGTCCGCGAGCTCCACCTCGAAGCCGATGAGGTGGTTCGGATCCATCGGATCCTGGAACACGTACGGAGCGCCACCGAACGCGTCCGCGCCCCAGCGCAGCTCACCGCGCGCGCGTATCGCCGCGAGCGTCCCGTCGGGCGGGGCCGGGGCGCTCTCGGCTCCCGGCGGCTCCACGGCGATGGCCAGGAAGGACGCGAGCAGCGCACATGCAGCGGTCAAATCGGGGGGAACCTCGTGGCGGAGCGGTGCGCGCGGCGCTCACCGCCGCGGTGCGCGCCGCGTGCATGCTAGCGGCGCCGGGGCGGGGGCGCAAACGACGGGGAGCGGGAGCGAGCGCCACCGGCCGCAATGATCCCAGCGCGTGGCGCCCTGATCCGGCTCTACGCCGCCTCGCGCGCGCGCCGCCGCTGCTCGCGGCCGAGGTACACCCCGAGCGCGAGCCAGACGACGCTCACCGGCACGCTCACCCAGGCCGTCCCCGCCACGCCGAGCCCGACGCCCGAGAGCGCGGCGTAGACCCAGCCGCTCAGCATGTCGCCGCCGCGGAACACGACGGTGTCGATGAAGTTCTTCGACTTGTAGCGCTCCTCGCGGCTCACGACCGTGAAGAGCAGCTCGCGGGCGGGCCGCAGGATCGCGTACTGGGCCGCGCGCCGGAGGCCCTGGAACGGCGCGAGCACGGTGAGCGCCGGCGAGAGCCCCAGCACGGCGTAGCCAGCGGCGGTGATGGCCGGCGCGACGCCGAGCCCCACCGCGACGCCGAGCTGCTTCAGGACGTGGCCCGTGACGAGCGTCTGCAGCGCGAGCGTGCAGACGTTCACGACGAGGTCGATGCGCGCGAAGAGCGCGGTCCTCGCGTCGCGGTCGACCGTCGCCGCCGACACGAGCTCCGCCTGCTGGAAGTAGAGGAACGTGTTCGCGACCGTGAGCAGCAGGATGTAGGCGGCGGACGCGAGCAGGTACGGCGAGGCGAGCACCGGCCGGATGCCGCTCCACACCGTCCCTCCCACCGGGCGGTCGCGATCCGCCGCGGCCGCGGCTCCACGCACCGCCGCGCGGCGCCGCGCCCAGCGCTCGAGCACGAGGACGCACCCGACCGACACCTCGAGCAGGAGCGCCGAGAGGAGGAGCAGGTTCGCGCCGCCGAGCGGCTTCGCGAGCCGGGAGGTGAGGAATGGGCCGGCGAGCGCGCCGAGGCCGCCGCCGGCCGAGATGAAGCCGAAGAGCCGCTTGCCCTGCTCGCTCGTGAACACGTCCGTCATGAAGCTCCAGAACACCGACGTGACGAACAGGTTGTAGACGGCGGCCCAGATGTAGAACGCGTACGGGACCCAGCCCTTGCCGAGGCCGAGCTTCCAGAGCGCGTAGAAGGCGACGATGTCGAGCGCGAAGAAGTGGTAGGCCCACGAGATGAGCCTGTGCCGCGCCCATCGCGACGCCAGCCACCCGAAGAGCGGCGACGCGATCGCCATCGCGACGAACGTGCCGGTGAAGAGGACCGGCAGCTTGTCGACGCCGCGCGAGATCCCCATCTCGTCGCGGATCGGCCGCAGCACGTAGTAGCCGCAGAGGAGCGAGAAGAAGTAGGCGAACGAGAGGAGCAGCGCGCCCACCTCGTCGCCGCGCACGTCGACGGCGCGCCGGAGGAGTCCGGCGCGCGCAGCCCCGACGCGCTCGGCGCCGGGGGGCCCCGTCGGCGTTCCGGACGCCTTCAAGGGAACGACTCCTCTCCGGGGCGCTCACCGCCGCCGTCCGCGAAGCTGTAGGTCGCGCGCCGGCGAGCCGCACGGCCGCGTGTCGGAGGCGTGAGCGCGCTCGAGCGGTGGCGCGCTGCGCCGGCCCGGCAGGGCCGCGAGGACGGTACGTCCGGTCCGGGCGGGTGGACGCACCCGCCCCCGTGTTGTAGAGGAGGCGGCCATGCCTCCCGTCATCCCCCATGCCCGCCAGTTCGCCTCCGACAACTACGCCGGCGTCTGTCCCGAGGCGCTCGCCGCCATGGGCGAGGCGAGCCCAGGGCACGCACCCGGCTACGGCGACGACCGCTGGACCGCCGAGGCGGCCGACGCCCTGCGCGCCCTCTTCCAGACGGACTGCGACGTCTTCTTCGCCTTCAACGGCACGGCAGCCAACTCGCTGGCACTGGCGGCGCTGACGCAGAGCTATCACTCGGTGCTCTGTCACGAGACGGCCCACGTCGAGACGGACGAGTGCGGCGCGCCCGAGTTCTTCTCCAACGGCACCAAGGTCCTCACCATGCCGGGCGAGGGGGGCAAGGTGACGGCGGCCGGGGTGCGCCACCTGGTCGAGAAGCGGAGCGACATCCACTACCCGAAGCCGCGGGTGGTCTCCCTCACCCAGGCCACCGAGCAGGGCACCGTCTACTCGGTGGACGAGGTGCGCGCGGTCGGCGCCACCGCCCGGGAGCTCGGCCTGCGCGTCCACATGGACGGAGCCCGCTTCGCCAACGCGGTGGCGGCGCTCGGCTGCAAACCCGCCGATGTGACCTGGCGCGCCGGCGTGGACGTGCTCTGCTTCGGCGGCACCAAGAACGGCATGGCGGTCGGCGAGGCGGTGGTCTTCTTCGACCGCGCGCGCTCGGAGGAATTCGACTACCGGTGCAAGCAGGCCGGCCAGCTCGCCTCGAAGATGCGCTTCCTGTCCGCGCCCTGGGTCGGCATGCTCAAGGACGGCGCCTGGCTGCGGCGCGCCGCCCACGCCAACGAGATGGCGCGCCGGCTCCACGTCCTCCTCGCCGACGTCCCGGGCCTGAAGCTGGCTCGGCCGCCGCAGGTCAACTCCATCTTCGTGCACTTCCCGCCCGGCGCTGCCAACGCGGTGCGTGCCCGCGGCTGGCGCTTCTACGACTTCATCGCCGGCGCCGGCTCGCGCCTCATGACGGCCTGGGATACGCAGCCCGAGGACCTGGAGGCGTTCGCTCGGGACGTGCGGGAGGTCATGGCGGCGCGCTGATGCGCGCGCTTGGTCCGCGTCGACGGCATCCCGCTGCGGTGTGACCGACGCCGTTCTCCCTTCCGGGAACGATCCCCCGCAGCGGCGGGACGTGACGCTCGGGGCCTCAGCTGAGCTGAGCGCCGGCGTGATCGGTGCTCGATTGCGTTGAGCCGGCTCTCGTCCATGGCAACGGAGGCGACGTCGCGAGATCGACGCCGCCGGGCGCCGCCATGACCGGGGCGTGGCGGCGCGGGATACGCGCCGCCCGCCGGCGATACGACCCCGATTGATTGTGTCACGCTGCGTGATACGCAATCGATTGTCGGAAGCCCCCCGTGATTGCAGTGAGCGCGTTCATCACACCCGCTCCCTGTCCACGGTGCCTGGGGCTTGTCCGCCCTTTC
>JBJMQK010000230.1:0-3366 GCA_045802735.1 Anaeromyxobacteraceae bacterium
GAGCTCGACCACCTTGACCGTCTCCGCGCCCACGTCGATGCCGATGAAGCGATCCATGTCCGTCCTTCCGCCTGCGCCCCGCGCTGGTCGACCCTGGGGCGCCTCTTGCGAGCGCGCGGGGGCGGGCGTCCCGGGGGTGGAACGCGCGCCAGCCTACCGAGGGGTCGGTCGGGCGAGACTCCTAGCACACGCGGGGCCAGTCCGGGAGGGGCCGAAACCGCCACAATCAGCGGGAGCGGACGCATGTTTTGCGCGCCCGCGCGTCGACGGCGCAGTCACCCGCAGTAGCGGGCGACCAGCTCGAACAGCCGCTCGATCTTCAGCGGCTTCTCGAGGTGCTCGGCGACGTCGAGCGCCTGGATGCGATCCTCGAGTCCGGCAGCGGCCGACACGACCACGACCGGGATCCCGCCGATGTCGGGGTCGTCGCGCTGCCGCCTGCGGAACTCGGCCCCGTCCATCACCGGCATGAAGAGGTCGAGCAGGATGAGCTCGGGGCGGAGCGCCCGCGCCTTCTCGAGCGCATCGGCGCCGTTTCGCGCCGTGGCGACGGCGTAGCCCTCGTACACCAGGATCTCCTCGAGCGTCTCGCGGATGTCCCGGTCGTCGTCGACGATGAGCACCGCGCACTGCGCGGCGTCGCCGGCGCGCCGCGGGACGGGGGTCTCGGTGCCGGTCATCATGGCGCGGGCTCCGCGAACGGCAGGTCGAGCGTGAACGTCGAGCCTTCGCCCGGCGCGCTCGTCACCGCGATGCGCCCGCCGTGCGCCTCGGCGACGAGCCGCGCCACCCACAGCCCCACGCCGAACCCGCCGTAGTGCCGCTCGGTGACGGCGCGCTCGAAGCGCTCGAAGATGCGCGCCTGGTCGGCGGGCGCGATGCCGATCCCGCGGTCGGTGACGGAGAGGCGCGCGCGCGCCGGGTCGCCGTCGATGTTCACGTCGATGGGCTTCCCCTGGCCGTACTTGATGGCGTTCGAGAGCAGGTTCGTGACGATGGTGTCGACGCGCATGCGGTCCCAGCGCCCGCGCACCGCGGCGCCCGCGGTGAGCTCGACGCGGGAGCCCGACTCGCGCAAGGTCTCGCGGAAGCGCTGCACCACCTCGTCCGCGAGCTCGACGAGGTCGAACTCCTCGCGCACGAGGTCGAGCGATCCGCCCGTGATGCGCGACACGTCGAGGAGCCGGTTCACGAGCTCGCCGAGCCGCTCGGTCGAGCGCGTCACGGTCTTGAGCTTCTGCGCGACGCGCTCGGCGTCGCCGGCCCCCGCGTGGAGCGACCGCTGCAGGCTCTGGAGCTGCAGCTGCAGCGAGGTGAGCGGGGTCTTCAGCTCGTGCGACGCGATCGACATGAACTGGTCGCGCGCCGCCACGGCCTGCTTCAGCGCCTCGAGCGTCTCGCCCCGCTCGCGGCGCACCTGCGCGTCGCGGATCTCCCGCTCGACCGCCGGCACGAGGCGCGAGAGGTTCTGCTTCGTCACGAAATCGCCGGCGCCGGCCTTGAGCGCCTCGACCGCGTTCTCCTCGCCGATGGTGCCCGAGACGAGCACGAAGGGCAGGTCGGCGTTCGCCTCGCGCACGAGGCGCAGCGCCTCGAGGCCGCCGAGGTGCGGCAGGGACCAGTCGGAGATGACGATGTCGTACGGCTCCGCGAGCGCGGCGCGGAGCGCGTCCGGCGACTCGACGCGGCGCACGTCGGCGGCGTACCCGCCGCGCCTGAGCTCGAGGCTCACGAGGAGCGCGTCGTCCTCGCTGTCCTCGATCATGAGCACGCGGAGCGGCTTCTTCATTCGGGCTCGCTCCGCGGCGGCTGCCGGTTGAGCACGAGCCAGTACATCCCGAGCTGGCGCGACGCCTCCATGAACTCGGTGAAGGAGACCGGCTTCCGGACGTAGCTGTTCGCGCCGAGCTCGTAGCTCTGCACGAGGTCCTGCTCCTCGGCCGAGGAGGTGAGCACGATCACCGGCAGGAGCCTCGTGCGATCGTTCGCGCGGATCCGGCGCAGCACCTCGAGCCCGTCGACCTTCGGGAGCTTCAGGTCGAGGAGCACGATCTCGGGGAGCGGCCGCGGCGCGCCGTCGGGCCCGGGCGCGTGAAGGTGGTCGAGCGCCGCCTGACCGTCCGGGACCGCGACCACGGCGTTGCCGAACTGGTGCCGCTCGAAGGCGCGGAGCGTGAGGTCGCGATCGTCCGGGTTGTCCTCGACGAGGAGCACGACCTTGCGTTCGGCCATCAGTAGTCCCCCAGCGTGAAGAAGAACGTCGCGCCGCGACCGCGCTGGCCCTCCGCCCACACGCGGCCGCCGTGGCGGTGCACG
This sequence comes from Anaeromyxobacteraceae bacterium, assembly GCA_045802735.1. Classification (GTDB taxonomy): domain Bacteria; phylum Myxococcota; class Myxococcia; order Myxococcales; family Anaeromyxobacteraceae; genus Anaeromyxobacter_A. The sequence goes on from JBJMQK010000230.1 coordinate 2,317, forward strand.
ATGCGCTGCCAGGTGGCGAGGCCGATCCCCGTCCCTTCGAACTCCGAGTCCGAATGCAGCCGCTGGAACGGCTGAAACAGCTTCCGAGCGTACGCCATGTCGAAGCCCGCTCCATTGTCATGGACGTGGTACACGCGCCCACCTTTCGAGGGCGTGGCGCCGAACTCCACGCGGGGCGCGGTCTGGTCGCGCGTGAACTTGAACGCGTTCGCCACGAGGTTCACGAGCCCGGCGCGCAGGAGCCGCTCGTCCCCCCGGACGTGGAGCCCCTGCTCCACGATGACCTCGACGTGGCGGCTCCGGTCACGCTCGCGCACCTCCTCGACCGCCCCCTGGAACAGCGCCGAGAGGTCGACGTCGTCCCGGCGCAGCTCCGAGCGCGTCACGCGCGAGAGCTGGATGAGGTCGTCGATGAGCCGCGACATCCGCTGGCTCGCCGCGCGGATGCGCGCGAGGTAGTCCTTCGCCTGGGGGTCGAGGCTCGCGGCGTAGTCCTCGAGCAGCACCTGGGAGAAGCCGTCGAGGGCGCGGAGCGGCGCCCTGAGGTCGTGGGACACCGAGTAGCTGAAGGCCTCGAGCTCGCGGTTCACGGCGGTGAGCTCGACCGTGCGCTCCGCGACGCGCCGCTCCAGCTCGGCCGCGCGCGCGCGCTCGGCCTCCCGCGCGCCCTCCTGGTGGCGCACGCGCTCGATGAACGTCCCGAGCTGCAGCGCGAGCACCCTCGCGGCGTCGACGAGCTCGCGATCGGGCGGCCGCGGATCGCCCGCGAAGAGCTGCAGCACGAGCGCCACCTCCCCGCCGGCGAGGACCGGGAACGCGAGCACCGACAGGAGGCCCGCCTCCACCGCCTGCGGGGCGTGGGCGTACGTCATCGCGGTCCGGACGTCCTCGACCCACGCCGCCTCGCCGCTCGCCCACACGCCGCCGGCGATCCCCTCGCCGCGCGCGAACGTGTGCGCGTGCACGAAACGCACGAACGCGTCGCCGCTGGACGAGGGCCTCAGCCAGCTCGCTGCGTGAGCGAGGCGCTCCCCGCGCGGTTCCCACGCG
>JBJMQK010000291.1:0-3529 GCA_045802735.1 Anaeromyxobacteraceae bacterium
GACAAGGTTCGCATCCGGTCGGTGCTCACCTGCCAGGCGCCGCGCGGCATCTGCGTCGAGTGCTACGGCCGTGACCTGGCGCGCGGGCGCAAGGTGAACATCGGTGAGGCGGTCGGCGTGATCGCCGCGCAGTCGATCGGCGAGCCCGGCACGCAGCTCACGATGCGCACGTTCCACATCGGCGGCGCCGCGTCGCGGCGCGCCGAGCAGTCCACGGTCGAGAACCGCAACCCCGGCACCGTGAAGTTCCACCAGGTGAACGTCGCCAAGAAGAAGGACGGCACGCTCATCGTGATGAACCGGAACGGCGAGGTCATCCTCACCGACGACCAGGGCCGCGAGCGCGAGCGCTACGGCGTCGTCTACGGCGCGAAGATGCTCGTCCGCGAGGGGCAGAAGATCCAGGGGAACACGCTCCTCGCGGAGTGGGACCCGTACTCGATGCCGATCATCACCGAGGTGGCCGGCCGCGTGAAGTACGGCGACCTCGTGGACGGCGTGACCTACAGCGAGCAGCTCGACGAGGTCACCGGCCTCGCCCGCAAGGTGATCACCGCCTCGAAGGACCCCGACGCGCGCCCGCGCGTGTCGATCAAGAACGAGGCCGGCGAGACGCGCAAGCTGCCGAACTCCGACGCCGACGCGCGCTACATGCTGCCCGAGGGCGCGAACCTCACCGTCGCCGACGGCGACGAGGTGGACGCCGGCGAGATCATCGCCAAGATGCCGCGCGAGACCACGAAGACGAAGGACATCACCGGCGGTCTCCCGCGCGTCGCCGAGCTGTTCGAGGCGCGCAAGCCCAAGGAGCACGCGGTCATCAGCGAGATCGACGGCGTCGTCTCCTTCGGCAAGGACACGAAGGGCAAGCGCAAGGTCGTGATCACGCCCGAGGTCGACGCGAAGCTCCGCGGCGATCTCTCGAAGGAGTACCTCATCGGGAAGGGCAAGCACATCAGCGTGCACCAGGGCGACCGCGTCCGCGCCGGCGAGGCGCTCATGGACGGCGCGGCGAACCCGCACGACATCCTGAAGGTGCTCGGGGAGAAGGAGCTCGCGCACTACATGGTCGACGAGGTCCAGGAGGTCTACCGGCTCCAGGGCGTCAAGATCAACGACAAGCATATCGAGGTGATCGTCCGCCAGATGCTCCGCCGCGTGCGCATCGTCGACGTCGGCGACACGACCTTCCTCTCCGACGAGCAGGTCGAGAAGTTCGTGTTCGAGGAGGAGAACGAGAAGGTGATGACGAGCGGCGGGCGCCCGGCGCAGGGCGAGCCGCTCCTGCTCGGCATCACCAAGGCCTCGCTCTCGACCGAGTCGTTCATCTCGGCGTCCTCGTTCCAGGAGACGACGAAGGTGCTGACCGAGGCCGCGATCAGCGGCAAGGTCGATCACCTGCGCGGCCTCAAGGAGAACGTCATCATGGGCCGGCTCATCCCGGCGGGCACCGGGCTCGGCGCCTACAAGCACCTCGACATCGAGGTCGAGACGCCGGTGGACGCGGTCGAGCAGGCGGAAGAAGCGCTGGCCGTCGCCGGCGAGGATTAAACCGCCCGAAGCGTTCGCTCCGTCGTATCGTACGCGGGGGTTCCGTCTGATGACGGGACCCCCGTCGTCTTTAGCCCGTCTGTGGTGTTCAAGTCGATCGATGCTCGCTGCCACCCCTCCGCCTGCCAGGCGAGCACGACCCGCACTGGACCCGTAGGTTGATGGCGAGCAAAGTTAGCCACTTACAGTGCCGCACCGGTGCTGGTCCCATAAGGGGGATGGTCAAGGTCCCCCGGAGTCACATATTCGCGCGATACGCCCGCTGGCCCCGAGGTATGCGCGAACCCCCTCTCGGGGAAGTTCTTCAGGCGTGACGGCCGCGTAGCGCATGGTTGACTCGACAAGTCCATGATTCTAAACTGACGTTACGTAACCTACCCCCGGTCGCCCCAGCAGATCGTCGCCGAGTAGGAAAAGGTGAGGAGATGAGGACTGCAACCACGCAGCGCAGCAGCAGAGAATTCGAGGAGCTCGCGCCCTACCTCAAGGCCGTGCGCGATTTTCCGCCACTCACGCGAGAGGATGAGCACGCCCTCGCCATCCGCGCCCGTAAAAGCGACGTCACCGCAAAGCAGAAGCTGGTCCGCCACAATCTCGCGTTCGTCGTCGCGATCGCGCGCAAGCAGCGCCGCGGCACCGTTCGCCTCGACGATCTCATCCAGGAGGGCAACGTCGGCCTGATGCGCGCCGTGGAGAAGTTCGATCCTCACGCCGGTACGCGGTTCTCGACCTACGCCGTCTGGTGGATCCGCGCCTACATCGGGAAGTACCTCAAGGAAGCGCGCTCCACGGTTCGCCCGCAGAGCGGCACGGTCGCGCAACCCGACCTCTCGCTCGACAGCGCCATCGACGAGGAGGGCGATGTCACGCACCTCGAGCGCATCGAGGATGACGGCCCCGGCCCGGAGGACAGCTACCTCTCGGCGGAGGGTGATCGCGAGGTCCGCGACTCCCTCGGCAAGGTCCGCAAGCGCATCGGGGAGCTGGGCTGGGACATCGTGCACAACCGCCTGCAGCAGGACTCGCCGAAGACGCTCGAGGAGATCGGCAAGCGCTGGGGCGTCTCGCGCGAGCGCGTCCGCCAGGTCGAGCTCAAGACGAAGCAGTTCCTGAACCGCTACCTCGAGCCCGTCGGGCGCGAGGCCGAGGCCGCCTAGGGCGCACCTCGACGGCGGCAAGCATCCAGAGGGCCCGCCAGCGGCAGTGGCGGGCCCTCTCTTCGTCTGCGCGCTTCTGGTTCGCTCGCCGGCCGCGGCGCGGACGAGGTGTCCGGACGGCGGCCGCTGCTCCGCCCGCGCAGCGCAAGTCGGAGGGCGATCCGTCGTACGTCGCGGATGGCACCGTCGCTGCAGTGAGCCCGGCGTGTGGGCATCGTGCGATCGAGCGAGGGCGCGGGGCGATCCGGGCGCGTGGTCCCGGCGGCGCTCTTCGACCACGCGGCGGCCGCGCGCGGACGGATCGCGGCGGCGGAGCAGGAGGCCGACGAGATCCGCGCGGTGGCGCGCGCCGAGGCGGAGGTGCTCCGCCGTGAGGCGCGCGCCGCGGGACGGGAGGAGGGCGTCGCGGAAGCGTCCGCGGCGCTCGTGCGCGCCGCGGCGGAGCGCGACCGGCTGCTCTCCTCCGCGGAAGGCGACCTCGTCGAGCTCGCCTTCGCAGTGGCGGAGCGGGTCGTCGGCGCCGCCGCCGAGCGTGGCATCGTCGTCGCCATCGCCCGGCGCGCGCTGGAGGCGGCGCGCGATCGGTCGCACGTCACGCTCCGTGCCCACCCCGCCGACCTGGCGGTGCTGGGCGCGGCCGAGGCCGAGCTCTCGGCACAGCTCGCCCGCGCGCCGGGCGTCGCGCTGCGCGGCGACCCCGCCGTCGCGCGGGGAGGGGTCATCGTCGAGACCGAGGCCGGCAGCGTCGACGCGACGCTCGCCGCGCAGCTCGGCGCGCTGCGACGCGCCGTCACGGGGGGCGGGCCGTGAGCTCGCTCGCG
>JBJMQK010000406.1:0-8824 GCA_045802735.1 Anaeromyxobacteraceae bacterium
CGGGCGCACGGTAGCGTCCGGCTCACCATCCGCGATCCGGACGGCGACCGGCTCCGCGATCCCACGGTGAAGCTCACCGAGACGCCGAAGACGGGGTGCCTGTTCGCCGTCCCCGCGACCGTGGTGCAGAACGGCGTCGCCGAGGTCACGCTCGACCTCACCTGCAGCCGCGCAGACGAGCTCATCGGCGCCGTCCAGCGCACGATCGAGGCGACCGTCCACGATGCCAGCGGGGGCGCCGCCGCGGTCACCCTGCCGTTCGAGGTCCGCGACCGGCCGCCGACCCTCGCGGCGGCGGTAGTCACCCTGGGCCACTCCGTGGGCCCGTGCCTCGCTGGATCCTGCTACGTCGCCTCCGGCCAGCTCCCGGTCGCCGTGGACCCCGACGGCGATCCGGTCGCCCTCGTCGCGCTCACCCCCGTCGGCCTCGATCGCGCGATCTGGTCGAGCGAGGTCGCCACGGGCAGCTTCACGCTCCAGACGGCGCTCACCGCGCCGCTCTCGTTCCGGCGCGCCGACGGCACGAGCCCCGTCTCCATCCTGGCACACGTGACGGATCCCTGGCAGGCCGCGGACATCGCCGTCGGGCTGCAGATCACGAATCGCCGTCCCATCGCGACCGCCTTCGGTGCGACGCCGCCCATCACCTACGCCGGCAAGGCGTACCTGGCGAGCGGGAACGTGGCCCAGTTCGTCGACGAGGACGGCGACCCCATCGGCGACGTCTCCGGGTCCGGCGACGCGAGCTGCGGCGGGTTTGCGGTCTCCGCCGGCGCGGTCGCGGCGACCTGCTCCGTCCCGTTCGACTGGTCGACGGGCGGGTACCCGGTGCTCTCCAACATGGTCGGGAGATCGTTCGCCGTGGCCGTGAGCGTCTCGGACCCCTGGGACCGAAGCGCGACCGTCGCGGCGGCGGTCGCGCCCGCGACGCCGCCGCCGGCGGGCCCGGTCGCGAGCCAGCTCACGCGCCTCGTGACCTGCTCCTGCCAGTGCACCACCGTGGACTGCCAGGCTCACGCGCCGTGCGAGACGGTGCAGTACGCGCCGGCGTTGAGCTACGGGCTGCCGCTTCAGTTGACCCTGACCCGGCCCGACGGAACTTCGACCGCGGTGGACTGCGTGAATGGCACGTGCTCGGCGCCGGTGCCCGTGACCGTGTGCCAGGTGCCCACGACGCTCCTGGTCTCCATCACGAACGGCGCCGACAGCCCGCTCGACCAGCTCGTGCCGATGTCGCTCAGCTGCGCGAACGACCCCTGCGCCGGGGTCCGTCCGCCGCGGTGCACCACGAGCCCGTGCCCGATCGTCCCCTGAGGCGAGCCGGTCAGGACACGGCGGGCACCCGGCGTCGCGCGCCAAGCGCGCCGCCGACCTCGCCGGCGAGGACGCCGAGGACGATGAACGCCCCACCCGCCCAGTCGAGCGCGACGAGCGGCTCCCCGCCGACGAGGTGCGAGAAGAGGGCCGCCGCGACCGGCTCGAGCGAGAAGATGAGCGCCGTCCGCACCGCCGTCGTGTGCCGCTGGGCCCAGTTCTGGACGAAGAAGGCGAGCGCGGTCATGCAGAGCCCGGTGTAGAGCACGGTCCCGAGGAGCGCCGGCGAGGCGGCGAGGCGCACCGGCTCGAACGGCAGGAACAGCGCCGAGAGCGCGAGCGTCGTCCCCACCTGCAGGAGCGTGAGGAGCGCCAGCGGGTGCCGCGGCGACCACTCGGAGGTGTAGATGATCTGGAAGGCATAGGCCACGGCGCAGCCGAGCGTGATGAGGTCGCCCGTGCGCACGGCCGCGGCGATGCCGTCGCCGAACGGGCGGGTGAGCATGACGAGGCCCGCCACCGCGAGCGCCACGCCGACCCAGGCGGCGGCGTGCACCCGCCGCTGCAGCAGGAAGCGCGCGAGGAACGGCACGATGAGCACCGCGAGGCCGGTGAGGAACCCCGAGCGCGCCGGCGTCGTGAAGCGCAGGCCGATCGTCTGCAGCGCGAACCCGGCGAACATCGCCACGCCGAGGAGGACCCCGTCGCGCAGCGCGCCGCGCGTCACGCGGTCGCGCCGCACGGCGACGATGGGCGCGATCGCGGCGGCGGCGACGCCGAAGCGCAGGAGCAGGAACACGCCCGCGCTCGTGCCGGCGAGCGCGTTCTTCACGAGCAGGAACGTCGTGCCCCACGCGAGCGTGAGCACGAGGAGCGCCAGGTCGGCCACGGCGCGCTTCTTACCACCTATGCGAAGTAGAAGGAGACCCCGAGCACCGCGTACACCGCCACGAGCATCGCCCCCTCGAGCCAGTTCGACTCGCCGTCGAGCGCGACGAGGGTCACGGCCCCCACCGACACGCCCACCGCCACCACCTCGAGCGGGCTGAAGACGAGGTCCATCGGCTGGCCCAGCACGAGCCCGGCGAAGACGAGCACCGGCGCGACGAAGAGCGCCACCTGCTTCGAGGACTCCGCCGCGATCTGGAGCGCGAGATCCATCTTGTCGCGCAGCGCCATCACCACCGCCGTCGAGTGCTCCGCGGCGTTCCCGACGATGGCGACCACGACGACCCCCACGAACACGCGCGACAGGCCGAGCGAGGCGCTCGCGCCCTCGAGGCTCTCGACGAGCACCTCCGAGACCACGGCCACCATCGCCGTCGCTCCGACGAGGACGAGCACCGCCGTGCGGGTGGACCAGCGCGGCCCGTCCCCTCCCTCCTCCTCCTCTCGGGGGTAGAGGTGAGCGTGCGTGCGCAGCGAGAACAGGAGCGAGGCGAGATAGAGGACCACCAGCACGACCGCGATCGCGATCGAGGTCGGGAGGCGCGTCTCCGGGTGCGGGTCTGCGCCGTGGTGCTGCAGCGCCGGCAACACGAGCGCGACCGCCGCGAGGAAGAGCGTCGCGTTCCCCGCGCCCGCCGCGGTGGCGTTGAAGCGTTGCTTCTCGCGCCGCCAGCCGCCCGCGACGAGCGCCGCGCCGAACACGAGGAGGAGGTTCCCGATGATCGACCCGGTGATCGAGGCCTTCACCACCTCCACCTCGCCAGCGCGCAGCGCCGCGAGGCCGAGGATGAGCTCGGCGGCGTTCCCCAGCGCCGCCGAGAGGAACCCGCCGAGCGCGGTCCCGACCCGCGAGGCGACGACCTCCGTGGCGCGCCCCATGAGCCCGGCGATGGGCACGACCGCGAGGCAGCTCACCGTGAAGACGAGCACGTGCCGGTCGGGCGCGGCGAAGTGCAGCGCGATCGCCACCGGGACGAGGACGAGCAAGACGTCGAGCCAGGAGAGCCCGAGCCGCTTCACGCCGCGAGCCTGTAGCGGTAGACGCCGCCGTCGAGCTCCCGGCTCACCTCGCCGCGGACCTCGAGCGCCTCGAGGTTCGCGACGGTCTCGGAGACGACGAGGAAGAGGTCGCCGGGCCGCGCCCACGGGAAGAGGTCGCGCGTGACCTCGTAGCCGGTGAGCGCCCCGCGGGCGAGCGCGTCGCGGATCCGGGCCTGCCGCTTCGCGTAGAAGGCGAGGAGCGACTCGATCACCTGGCGGTGGTTCGGAAAGGGCGCCCCGTGGCCCGGCAACACGAGCGACACCTCGAGCGCGTGCAGCTTCGCGAGCGACGCGACGTAGGCGACGAGCGGGCGGAACACGCCGTCCTCGCCGTTCGGCCCGAGCTCGATGATGGGGTTCGGCGAGACCTTCTCGAGCAGGTGGTCGCCCGAGAAGAAGAGCCCGTTGCGCCGATCGTGCAGGCAGCACAGGCCGGGCGTGTGGCCGGGCATGTGGTGCACCTCGAGCGCCAGGTGCTTCGCGTGCAGCACCTCGCCCGGCGCGAGCGGCGAGACCTCGGGGACGCGCCGCGCCATCGCGTAGCCGCCGCCGACCTCCTGGGCGATCGCGGCGAGCGTCTCGGCGGGCACGCCGAGGCGCGCGAGGTGCGCGCCGTAGGCCGGCAGCATGTCGCGCCAGCGGCGCCCGCCCGCCGCGACCTTGCCGGCGTCCGCGGGGTGCACGAAGACGGGGATGGTGCGGCCCGCGCGCTCCATGACCGTCACGGCGGCGCCGTAGTGGTCGATGTGCCCGTGCGAGAGGACGATCCGCGTCACCTCGTCGAAGCGCCGCCCGTGCCGGGCGAATCCCTCGGCGAGCGCCGCCTCCGCGTCGGGGCGGCCGAGGCCGGCGTCGAACAGCATCACGCCGCCGTCCGCCTCCTCCACGAGGTAGACGTTGACCGGCCCGCCCGCCTGCGGGAACGGGACCGGCACCGGGATCCGGTGGACCCCGAGCTCGGCGAGGTCGGCCTCGGTCACGGCTCCTTCGCCGCCTTGACCTTCGCCCTCAGCTCCGGCAGCGCCTTGAACAGGTCCGCCACGAGCCCGTAGTCGGCGAGCTGGAAGATCGGCGCCTCGGGGTCCTTGTTGACGGCGACGATCACCTTCGAGCCCTTCATGCCGGCGAGGTGCTGGATCGCGCCGGAGATCCCGGCCGCGATGTACAGCTCGGGCGCGACCACCTTGCCCGTCTGCCCCACCTGCCAGTCGTTCGGCACCCAGCCCGCGTCGACGGCGGCGCGGCTCGCGCCCACCGCGGCGCCCAGCTCGTCGGCGAGCGCCTCCACCTCCTTGAAGTCGCCCTTCGTGCCGCGGCCGCCGGAGACGACCACGCGCGCCTCCGTCAGCTCGGGGCGCGCGCTCTTCACCTCCCTGAACTCGACGAAGCGCGTCCTCAGCGCCGCGGCGTCGATCGAGACCGCGAGCGGCGACACCGCGCCGGGCGCGTCCTTCGCGGCGGGCGCGAACTCGGTCGGACGCACCGTGAACACCTTCACGGGCGTCGTGATCTCCACCTCGGCGAGCACGTTGCCGGCCCACATCGGTCGCTGGAACGTCACCGCGGCGCCGGCGCCGCCGAAGGCCACGACCTCGGTCGCCATCCCGGCGCCGAGCCGCGCCGCGACGCGCGGCAGGAGGTCCTTCCCGAACGCGGTCGCCGCCGCGCCCACGTACACGGCGCCGGCGGCCTTCACCGCCTCGGCGACGACCGGCGCGAACGCCTCGGCGACGTAGTGCTCGAGCGCGGGCGCCTCCGCGGCGAGCACGTCGCCGTAGCCGGCGAGCTCCTGCGCGACCGCCGCGACCCCCTTGCCGGCGACCGCGATGACGAGCTTGCCGCCGGTGCGGCGCGCGAGCGCGCGGCCGGCGCCGAGCGCGTTGAGCGTCGCCTTCTTGAGCTTCCCGCCCTGCTGCTCCGCCACGATGAGGACGTTCGACATGTCGGTCTCCAGAGGGCCTAGAGGGCCTTCGCCTCACCGTGAAGCTTCGCCCACAGCTCGTTCACGTCCGAGACCTTCACGCCACCCTTGCGCTTCGGCGGCTCGGAGAGCTTTCGCACGACGACCTTCGGGGTGAGGTCGACGCCCAGCTCCGCGGCCGGGATCTCCTTCACCTCCTTCTTCTTGGCCTTCATGATCCCGGGCAGCGAGGCGAAGCGCGGCTTGTTGAGCCGCAGGTCGGTCGTGACCACGGCCGGGAGCGTGACCTCGAGGGTCTCGACGCCGCCGTCCACCTCGCGCACCACCTGCAGCTTCTTCCCGTCGGCGGAGAGGACGAGCCCGGGTTGCTTCTTCACCTCGGCCTCGCTCTCGAGGCTCTCCGTCTTCGAGGCGAACGTCGCCTGGGCGAGGCCGAGCTTCTCGGCGAGGTACTGACCGGTCTGGTTCTGGTCGTCGTCGATCGACTGCTTGCCGAGGATGACGAGGTCCGGCTTCTCGCGGGCGACGAGCTTCGCGAGGATGTCCGAGACGACCACCGGGTCGAGCGGGCCGTCGTGGCGCACGAGCAGGCCGCGGTCGGCGCCCATGGCGAGCGCCGCCCGGATCTCGGTGATGCTCTTCTCGCCGCCGATGGAGGCGACGACGAGCTCGCCGCCGTGCTTCTCCCGGAGGCGCAGGCCCTCCTCGACCGCGATCTCGTCGAACGGGTTCACCTTGTAGTTCACCCCCTCCGTCACGATGCCGCTGCCGTCGGGCTTCACGCGGATCTTCGACTCGGGGTCCTCCACCCGCTTCGCCGTCACCAGGATCTTGAGGGGCATTCCGTCTCCGTTGACTCTGGAATCAACCACGGGCCGGCTACGATCTTGCGCACCGCGCCATCGCGGCGCAACACTCCCGTGCAGCGCGGTCGCCGCACTCGTTCGTGTGACCGCGCGCGCCGTCCGGGCGCGGAGGATAGGATGCGAGGGTGCCCCGCCTGCGCCACGGACACCTCGTCCTCGCGCTGACTGCCTTCGCCGCCGTCGCGGTCGGAGCGACGGGGGCGATCCTCCTCCTGCGGTATCGCCAGGCGGCCCTCGCAGCGCTCGCCGATCGTCAGGCCCTGCTCGTCTCGCTGCGCGGGCGCCTCATCGAGGACGAGCTGGAGCGCCTCGAGTCCGAGGTCGGGCGGCTCTCGAAGCTCGCGGAGGTGGACCTCGCCGACGACAACCTCGAGCCCGAGAAGCGCGTCCTGCGCATCGCGCGGCGCGACACGGCCCTGTTCTCCGCCGCGGTGCTCATCCTCGACCGGCAGGGCGCGGTGCTCTGGAGCGAGCCCCGCGACGCGTCGCTCAGGGCGGATCCCGCGGCGCTCGTCGCCGAGGCGCAGGGCCGCGCGCACACGGTCCTCGTCGCGGGCGAGGGAGAGCTCGCCGTCGCCGCACCCATCTCGGGCCACGGCGCCATCGTCGGCCGCGTCGCGACCAGGTCGCATGACCTCTTCGGGACGCAGTTGCAGGAGACACTCCGCGAGGGCGGGGGCCTCCAGCTCGTCGACGAGTCCGCCCACCCACCCGTGCTCATCGCGAGCCTGGGCGACGCACCCCCGGCGAGCATCGCCGCCGGGGGCGGCGGACAGGCCTGGCGCGACGCGGGTCGCGCCGGGCGCTGGCTCGTGACGGAGACCGCGCTCGACGTCGAGGGCCTCGTGCTGCGCTCGTTCCAGCGGGCGGGCGCGCTCGAGGACGACGCCTCGCGCGCGCTCCGCGGCCTCGTCGCGATCGTCGCGATCGCGCTCCTCCTCGCGACGGCCGGCGGCGCGCTCCTCGCGGGCGCGATCCAGCGCCTCGAGCACGCGACCGTCGAGCTCCACCGCTCGCGCGATCTGGCGGCGATGGGCAAGACGGCGGCGGCGATCGCGCACGAGGTGAAGAACTCGCTCAACGGGCTCTCGATCGCCGTCGACCTGCTCGCCTCCTCGCGCGCCCGGCCCGAGGTGTCGGCCGAGGTGCACGGGCAGGCGCGCGCCGAGATCGCCCGCCTGCGGGGCGTCGCCGACGACCTCACGCTCTTCGCCGCACCGCCGCGCCTCGACCTCGGCGACGCCGACCTCGTCGAGCTGTGCCAGCGGGCGACGACCGCCTGCTCCGACCTCGCCGTCGACTGCGGCGCCGCCATCGCGCTGTCGTTGCCGGAGCAGGAGCCGGCGCTCGTGCTCCGGGGCGACGCCCACAAGCTCCTCGGCGCGATCCAGAACGTCGTCCGCAACGGCCTCGAGGCGATGGGGCCGGGCGCCTTCGGCGAGGCGCTCGGCACGCCGCCCCCGGCGCTCGACCGCCGGCTCGAGGTCGCCCTGCGGCGCGAGCCCGGCCGCGCCGTCATCGAGGTGTCCGACCGCGGGCCGGGGATCGCTCCCGAGGTGAAGGAGCGCCTCTTCGACCCCTTCGTCTCGACGAAGCGGACCGGCACCGGGCTCGGCCTCGCCATCGCGCGACGCGTGGTCGAGGCGCACGGCGGGCGCATCGCCGCGCGGCCCCGCGAAGGTGGCGGCACCGTCTTCCAGCTCGAGCTCCCGCTCGCGCGCGGCCAGGCCGCGCTCGCCGCGCTCGGCGCGTCGGAGGCGACGCACGGATGATCGGCAAGGTGCTCATCGTCGACGACGAGAAGACGTTCCGCTTCGTCGCCCAGGCGGCGCTCGAGGCCGAGGGGCTCGAGGCGCGCGGCGCGGCGTCGGCCGGCGACGGCCTCGCGGCGGCGCGCGAGATGCGCCCCGACGTCGTGATCCTCGACCGGAGCCTGCCGGACGCGGACGGGCTCGCCGTGCTCGAGCGGCTGCGCTCCGAGTCGGCCGGCGACGAGCCGCTCGTCGTCATGGCGACGGCGTTCGGCGAGATCGACAACGCCGTCCAGGCGTTGAAGCTCGGGGCGTTCGACTACCTCACGAAGCCCATCCAGCTCCCCGCCCTCGTGCTCGCGGTGCGGAAGGCGCTCGAGGCGCGCAGGCTCCGGCGGCGCGCGGACGGGTTCTCGGTCGCGGCGAAGCGCAAGCTCGAGCGCGGCCTGTGCCTCGGCGAGTCCGCCTCGATGCGGCGCGTGGTGGAGCTCGCGGAGAAGGTCGCGCAGTCGCCCGACACGACGGTCCTCGTCCAGGGCGAGACCGGCACCGGCAAGGAGCTCATCGCGAAGCTCGTGCACCACAAGACGCCGCGCCGCTGCGACGCCCCGTTCGTGGAGCTGAACTGCGCCGCCATCCCCGAGACCCTGCTCGAGGCGGAGCTCTTCGGGCACGAGCGCGGCGCCTTCACCGACGCGAAGCGCGCGAAGGCGGGCCTCCTCGAGCAGGCCGAGGGTGGCACCGTCTTCCTCGACGAGGTCGGCGACATGCCGCTCGCGACGCAGGCGAAGCTCCTCAAGATCCTCGAGACGCAGGTGTTCCGGCGGCTCGGCGGCACGCGCGACATCGACTCCGACGTGCGCTTCGTCTCGGCGACGCACCGCGACCTCGACGCGAGCGTCGCCGGCGGGAGCTTCAGGCTCGACCTGCTCCACCGCATCGACGTCTTCCACATCCACATCCCGCCGCTGCGCGAGCGGCGC
>JBJMQK010000417.1:0-2766 GCA_045802735.1 Anaeromyxobacteraceae bacterium
CCCCCGCGAAGCTCATCGCGCTCGCGAACGAGCGCGGCGGCGACGACAACATCACCGTCATCGTCGTGCACGTGGCCTGAAGCGGGTCGCGTCCCGTCCGTGACGCTGCGTGAAGGCGCTGGTGCGCACATGTGCGCATTCGCGCCTATCGGGGGCGTACGCGGATTGACTCGTGCTCGAAGTGCCTGCTAACGCTGGGTGGAGTCACGCGGTCGCGGTACTACCGCCTTCCCGGCTCGCGCCGCCGCCCTTAGCTTCCCGGGCGATGGTGGGCGACGCCAACGACGGTCAGGTGATGCCGGCGCCTCCGAAGACGCAGCACTACACCGTCATCGTCGTCAGCGACCACTCGCAGGCCGTGCGCAAGTTCCGGGTGCGCGGCCGCTGGATCCGCGACGCCGCGTACGCACTCGGTGGGGTCGCGCTCGTCGCCTTCCTCGGGGCAGGCCATTACTTCTCGCTCCTCGGGACCGGGTCCGAGAACCGGGTGCTCAAGGAGGAGAACGCGCAGCTCCGCTCGCAGATCCTCCTCGTCCAGGAGAAGGTCGCGCACATCTCGGCGACGCTCGAGCGCGTGGAGCGCTTCGACGCGAAGCTGCGCAGCGCCGTGACCCAGCTCGAGGATCCCGAGCGGAACCTGGCCATCGGTCCGGTCGGGCGCGCGGAGCAGGCGGCGCCGTCCGGTCCCGCGGCGGCGCAGGAGAACGTCGCGGCGCTGCCGGGCCGCCTGAGCTCGCTCGAGCGCGAGGCCTCGCGCCAGGAGTCGTCGCTGCGGGAGCTGCAGGAGTACTTCGACGACCAGAAGTCGCTCCTCGCGTCGACGCCGTCGGTGTGGCCGACGCGCGGCTGGGTCACCTCCGACTTCGGCGTGCGCCTCGACCCGTACACCGCCGAGCGCATGATGCACCGCGGCCTCGACATCGCGACGCCCCAGGGCCAGACGGTCTACAGCCCCTCCGACGGGACCGTCGTCTTCGCGGGGACGGAGAGCGGCTACGGGAAGGTGCTCGTCGTCGACCACGGCTATGGCGTGAAGACCCGCTACGGTCACCTCGCCGAGATCTTCGTGAAGCTCGGCGATCGCGTGAAGCGCGGCGCCCGCGTGGCCGCCGTCGGAAACACCGGGCGCTCGACGGGCCCTCACCTCCACTACGAGGTACGGGTGAACGGGATCCCGGAGAACCCTCGGAAATTCATTCTCGAATAAAGACGAGACGATCGCCCCGCGCGGAGGCTCGCCGACCCCCAGGTTGGCGTTTGCTTTCGGGTGGTGCTGCGTTACCTAAGGGGGTACTTTCGGCCCCCCGCGCGCGCTCGTCGTGTCCCGCGAGCTGGTGCGCCCTGGCAAGGAACGGCGGATGCTGAACTACGTCCTCAAGAAGATCGTCGGCACGAAGAACGAGCGCGAGCTGAAGAAGCTCGTCCCGCTCGTCGGCCGCGTGAACGAGCTCGAGCAGAAGATGAAGGCGCTCCGGGACGACGAGTTCCCGCGCCTCACCGCCGAGTGGAAGGACCAGGTCCAGCACAAGGGGCGCTCGCTCGACGACCTCATGCCCGAGGTCTTCGCCGCGGTGCGCGAGGGCTCCGTCCGCGCGCTCGGCATGCGCCACTTCGACGTCCAGCTCATCGGCGGCGCGGTGCTCCACTCGGGGAAGATCGCCGAGATGAAGACCGGCGAGGGCAAGACCCTCGTCGCGACGCTGCCCTGCGTCCTCAACGCGCTCGCCGGCCGCGGCGTGCACGTCGTGACCGTGAACGACTACCTGGCGCGCCGCGACGCCGAGTGGATGGGGCGCCTCTACCGCTTCCTCGGGCTCTCGACCGGCATCATCGTGCACGGGCTCACCGACGCCGAGCGGCAGCACAACTACGGCTGCGACATCACCTACGGGCAGAACAACGAGTTCGGGTTCGACTACCTCCGCGACAACATGAAGTTCCGGCTGCAGGACTACGTGCAGCGGGAGCTCAACTACGCGATCGTGGACGAGGTCGACTCGATCCTCATCGACGAGGCGCGCACGCCGCTCATCATCAGCGGCCCGACCGACGAGGCGACCGACAAGTACTACGTCGTGAACAAGGTCATCCCGTCGATGATCCGCGACCAGGACTTCACCGTCGACGAGAAGACCCGCACGGTCGTGATGACCGACTCCGGCATCGCCAAGATGGAGTCGAAGCTCGCCGTCGGGAACCTCTACGACCCCGACCAGATCGAGACGCTGCACCACGTCGAGCAGGCGCTGCGCGCCCACCACCTCTACCGCAACGAGGTGGACTACGTCGTGAAGGAGGGCGAGGTCGTCATCGTCGACGAGTTCACCGGCCGGCTCATGCCGGGCCGGCGCTGGTCGGACGGCCTGCACCAGGCGGTCGAGGCGAAGGAGGGCGTCAAGATCGAGAACGAGAACCAGACGCTCGCCACGATCTCCTTCCAGAACTACTTCCGCATGTACTCGAAGCTCGCCGGCATGACGGGCACGGCGGACACCGAGGCGGAGGAGTTCGCCAAGATCTACAACCTCGACGTCCTCCAGATCCCCACCAACAAGACGAACATCCGCCAGGACTCGCAGGACTTCGTCTACAAGAGCGAGCGCGAGAAGTTCGACGCGGTGGTGAAGGAGATCCAGGAGCGGCATGCGAAGGGGCAGCCGATCCTGGTCGGCACGGTGTCGGTGGCGAAGAGCGAGGTCGTCTCGTCGCTCCTGAAGCGGAACGGCGTCCCGCACAACGTGCTGAACGCGAAGCACCACCAGCGCG
>JBJMQK010000439.1:0-2955 GCA_045802735.1 Anaeromyxobacteraceae bacterium
CGCAAAGGAGCCGAAGAACGCGAGGGCGAGCGCCGCGTGCAGCGCGAGCGCGGCGCGCCTCGCCGGGCGCCGGCCGGCGGCGGGCCGCGGCGCGCCGTGGAGGGCGCCCGCCGTCCCGAGCACGAGCCCGGCGACGAGGCCCTGCGTGAGGAGCCCGCGCCCGATCGTCCACGCCGGCGCGCCGCCGAGGAGCGGCGCACCCGCGGTGAGCGCGGCGCCTGCGGCGCCCGCGCCGAGGGCGAGCGGAACCCAGATGAACGCCGGGGGCAGCGCCGTGCGCCATCGCCCGACGGTGAACCCCAGCACCACGAGGACGAGCAGGAGCCACAGCCCGTGCGCGACGACGGGCTCGTCCGCCCACGCGGTCGCGACCGCCGCGATGGGGAGGGCCGTCGCGGCGAAGAGCTGCCACGTTTCCGGCCCTGGGGTGCCGGTGCGGCGGGGCACGAACGTGAACAGGAACCCCGCGACGAAGCAGGTGAGGAAGCCTTCGATCTGCGCGACCGAGTGGAACAGCGCGAGCGAGCCGCCCGCGGCCGCGCCGCGCGCGGCGAAGGGGAGGACCGCCGCGAGCGCGAGCCCCGCGCCGAGCGGGAACAGGAGCCGGTGAGGCTCGCGGCGCCAGGGCGGCGCGGAGACGTCGGGCGCTGCCGCCACGGCCTCTCCATGCGCCCGCGAGCGGGTGGCCGCCCGCGCCGAACGGGCCGCACCGCGGCGGGCGCCCGTCGCACCTCGGCGGCGAGCGTCCTACATCGTTTTGCTGCACCCCGTCGGGTAGGCTGCTCGCCGACGGGAGGGCACCGTGGCGGGAACGCGGCAGATCGAGGTGGGGCACGGCTCGGCCGCGGGCGGAGCCGCGTTCGCCGACGGCGCGGCTGCCGCCCGCGAGGCGCTCGTCGCGGTACGGACTCACCGTCCGAGCCTGGTGCTCGTCTTCGCGTCCGTCGCCTATGACGTCGCCGAGCTCCTTCGCGGCGTGCGCAGCGTGACGGGGGACACCCCGCTCGTCGGCGCGAGCACCGCCGGTGAGATCCGGGACGGCGAGCGGCGCGGCAGCGTCGTCGTGGCGGTGCTCGCCTCGCCGCACCTGCGCGCGCACGTCGGCGCCGGTGCGGCGGTGTCGCGCGGCTGGAGCGCCGCGCTCGACGCGGCCCTGGCGGCCCCCGGCGTCGCGCCGCTGTTCGACGGCACGCCGGAGGCGTGGGCGCGCCTCACGCGCGAGGGCAGCGACGCCTTCGCGCTCCTCTTCTCGCCCGGCAACACGCGCGCGGCGGCGTCCGAGAGCTGCAACCTGCTCGAGGCGCTGCGCCGGCGGTCGCTCGGCCGGCTCGCGGTGTTCGGCGGCGCGGCCGCCGACGACTGGCGCATGGAGCGGAACTACGTCTTCGCCGGCGCTCGCGCCGTCGAGGATGGCGTCGTCGTCGCGATCGTCGAGACGCAGCTCCAGTTCGGGATCGCGCTGGCGCACGGGTTCGTGCCCACCGAGCGGCGCGCCGTCGTGACCGCCGCCGCGGGCAACGAGGTGCTGGAGCTGGACGGCCGGCCCGCCGCCAACGCCTACCCGGAGCTCGTCGAGAGCACGCGCGCTGCGCTCGAGGGCAAGCACCTCACGCTCACGAGCGGGCTCGTGGTCGGGACCCCCGACGCCTTCGGCGGGCTCATGCCGAACGTCGCGAGCTACGCCACCGCGCGCGGCGGCGTGGCGTTCACGCGCCCCGTCGCGGTGGGGACGGCGCTCTCCGTGATGCGGGCGGACGCGGGCACCGCCCTGGCAGCCGGCCGCGACGCCGTGCGGAAGGCGATGCTGCGCGGGGCGATCGGCCGGCCCGCGCTGGCCGTCGCCTCCTGCTGCGCGCTCCGCGACCGGCTCCTCGGCGAGGTGGCGCGAGAGGACGTCTCCGGGATGGTGGAGGCGCTCGGGGGCGCCCCGCTCGTCGGCTTCCGCAGCTTCGGCGAGCAGGGGCTCTCCGACGACGGCGTCCCGCTGCACACGAACGCGGTCGTCGGCGCGCTCGTCCTGGGTGACGAGCTCTCGCGCACCGCGCACGTCACGCACGAGAACGCGCGGCTGCGCCTCGACGCGGAGGGCAAGGCCGCCGCGCTCGCCGCGACGGTCGCCGAGCTGCAGGCGGCCCACCTCCAGCTCGCGCACACGCACGCGGAGCTGAAGGAGACCCAGCAGCAGCGGCGGGTGCACCTCGAGGCGCTCGTCGCGACGCGGACGGTGCAGCTCGAGCGCGCGAACGAGACGCTGCGCAGCGAGATCGCCGAGCGCGAACGGGCCGAGGCGGCGGCGCGGCGCCATGCCCGGGCGCTGCGCACGCTCGGCGAGATCAACGAGGCGCTGGTGCGCGCCACGGAGGAGGGCGCGCTCCTCGAGGCCGCGTGCCGCGTCCTCGTCGGGGACGGGGGGTATCGCCTCGCGTGGGTGGGCTTCGCCGAGCGGGACGAGCGCCGGTCGGTGCGCGCCGTCGCGCAGGCGGGGTTCGACGACGGCTACGTGGACGCGGCGGCGGTCACCTGGGGTGACGACGAGCGCGGCGGCGGCCCGGTGGGCACCGCGATCCGCACGGGCCAGCCGGTCGTCGCGCGCGACGTCGCCGCGGACCCGCGCTGCGCGCCGTGGCGCGACGAGGCCCGGCGGCGCGGCTACGCCTCGCTGGCGGCGCTGCCGCTCGTCGCCGACGGGGCGACGCTCGGCGCGCTCGCCCTGTACGCGACAGACGTGAACGCCTTCGACGCCGCCGAGATGCGGCTCCTCGCGGAGCTGGCGGACGATCTCGCGTTCGGCATCACCGCGCTGCGGGGCCGCACCGAGCGCGCGCAGATGACCGCGCAGCTCATGCAGGCCGACCGGCTCGTGGCGATGGGGACGCTCGCCGCAGGCGTGGCGCACGAGCTCAACAACCCGCTCGCGTACGTGCTCGCCGGCCTCGAGCTGGTGACGCGCGAGGT
>JBJMQK010000456.1:0-4467 GCA_045802735.1 Anaeromyxobacteraceae bacterium
GGAGCTCATGGCCGAATACGGCTGCCGGCCCGAGCGCTACGGCGCTCCCGCCGCGCCGGGAACGGCCGGACATGACGGCGAGCACGGACGCGCGGCCACGCTGGCGCAGCCGGCCAAGATCGACAACGACCTCTACGTCCGCGACTACTCGAAGTGCATCCTCTGCTACCGCTGCGTCGAGGCCTGCGGCGCGGATCACCAGAACACCTTCGCGATCGCGGTGGCCGGGCGCGGATTCGAGGCGCGCATCGCCACCGAGTTCGACGGGCCCCTGCCCGCGTCGGCGTGCGTCTACTGCGGCAACTGCGTCGCCGTGTGCCCGACCGGCGCGCTCATGGCGAAGACCGAGCACGACCTGCGCGCGAGCGGCGGCTGGGACGAGGCGCGCCAGCGGACGACGGACACGATCTGCGGCTACTGCGGCGTCGGCTGCACGCTGCGGCTGCACGTGCAGGACGGCCGCATCGTGAAGGTGACCTCGCCGTTCGAGCACCCGGTCACGCGCGGCAACCTGTGCGTCAAGGGGCGCTTCGGCTGGGGGTACGTGCAGGGCGGCTCGGCGGAATGATAGCGCTGCTCACTTGATGTGACGCTCGCGATGGGGGGTCTCGGGGGGAGAGTTTCTCCCCCCGGACTGAGGCGCCGCAGGCGCCGGATATCGTCACAGCGGCGGGCAGTGGCATCCGGCAATCAGATGAGCTGGGCGCCGCTGTGAGGCCGCGCCACGGCTCGTCGCTACAGACCGTAGAACGAGAACGCGAGCGCGGCCGCGATCAACAGCGCGAGCAGCAGCTTCGCCGCCCACGCCATCCGCGGGCGGGCGGCCGGCGCGCTCGCCGCCGTTGACGAGACCGCCTCTCCGCGCGACCACTCCTCCTCCGGGATCTCCGCGCCGCCGTCCGCTCCGCCGGCGAACACCGGCGCGGACGTGAGCAGCTCCCGCGCGCGCTCCTCGTCGGCGGCGCGAACGGCGACCTTCACGCCCCCGATCGCCGGCTGCAGGAACGGATTCAGCGAGGAGACCACCTCGTCCCGGACGACCGACGCGATCCCCGCGGACTCGAGGAGGCCGCGGATCATGCCGGCCTCCTCCGGTCGGAGGTGAGTCGCGATCACGATCAGCGCGTCGGCGTCGGCGCCCATCAGACGCGATCGTCCGCCAGCCGACCAGAATCGTCAATCCGGCCGCGTCCCGCCGCGACGCGTGCGCGCCGCCGCGTCACCTCACCCCCGCCGGCCTGCGCCACGGCGGCGCGGCTCGGGGTCGGGGGGTGCGCCTGGCACTTCTTCCCGACCACCCTCCGCGAGATCCCGGAGCCGCGCCACCACCGCGCGGGCCTCTGCGTCGTGGCAGCTCGGGCAATCCCTGCCGGCCGAGGCGGTCGTCGCGAGATGGGTCGAGAGGGTCGCCGCCTCCTCCGCCGCGAGCGCGCGGCGCGACCGCATCGCGAGCGCCTCCGCGGCGTCGAGCTGCGCCTGGAGCTTCTCGACGATCTCGAGCAGCTGCGCTGCGAGGAGGCTCGCCTCGAGCCCTCCCTTCCCGAACTCGCTACGCAGCTCTGCCAGCTGCCGCGGCGTGAGGTGCATCCGAACAGGTTACGCTCACCCGTTCGTACGACCATGCCGCGCTCGGGCGACATTTCGCCACGGTACACCGGACATCGGGGTCATGGCTGGGCGAGCGCGCCGAGGGCCGCCGCGAGCGCCGGGTCGGGCGCCCCGTTCAGGAACACCCGCGCGCCGTCGATGCGCACCTCGACCTCGCCTGCGCCCGCGGCCCAGCCACCCGGCACCGCGAGCGCGGCGTAACGAGCGCCGAACGCGTGCACGCGCTGGTTGTCCGAGCCGATGAAGCGCCGCGCCGACGAGGCGCGCGCTCTCTCGTACGGGCCATCCACCAGCAGGTCCGTCTCCGCGAGCAGCGCCGCGACGCCCGGCTCGGGCGAGGCGCGGAGCGCCTCGAGCGCGTACCCGGTGAAGACCATCACGCCGAGGCCCCGCGCCCGCACCCGCGCCGCGAGCGCGGCGAGCGCCGGCGCCTGCGCGAACGGCTCACCGCCGAGGAGCGTGACGCCCTCGATCCGGGGCGTCGCCTCGATCTCGGCCGCGAGCACCTCCACCGGGACGACGTCCCCGCCCGAGGGCGCGAGCATCCCGGGATTGCAGCAGCCGTCGCAGCGCAACGGACAGCCCTGCACCCACAGCGCGTAGCGGAGGTGCGGACCCTCCGCCTCCGTCGCGGCGACCCGCGCTGCGACGCGCAGCGAGAGCCCCTTCATGGCGGCGTCCAGTTGCGTGATCTCGCAACGTCGCTTCCGCCGCCATGAACAAGATCCGGCGCCTGCGGCGCCTCAGTCCGGGGGGAGAGACTCTCCCCCCGAGACCCCCCCTCGCAAGCCCACATCAAGTGAGCAGCGCTATCAGGGCACGGCGACCGGGATCTCCGCCCCGTGGACCGCGCGCCCTGCGTCGGAGAGGAGGAAGGCGACGACGCGCGCGATGTCCTCCGGGCGCGTCCAGCGCGCGAAATCGGCGCCCGGCATGGCGCGGCGGTTCGCGGGCGTGTCGATGACGTCGGGGAGGATCGCGTTCACGCGCACCCCGCGCCCGCGGACCTCCTCGCGCAGCGAGGCGAGGAGCGCGAGGAGCCCCGCCTTCGACGCAGCGTACGCAGCGGCGCCGCCCTGGCCGGTGCGCGCGACCGCGGACGCGACGCCCACGACCGCGCCGCCGCCTGCCGCGAGCAGGTGCGGGAGGACCGCGCGCGCGAGGAAGAACGAGGTCCTGAGGTTCGCGTCGAGCATGCGGTCGTAGACGGCGGGGTCCGTCTCCCAGAGCGGATGCCCGCCCTCCCACGCGCCGGCGGCGTTCACGACGCCGTCGATGCGGCCGTGGCGCTCGACCGCGAGCGCGGCGAGGCCCGCCGCGGCGACGGGGTCGGCGAGGTCGGCGGGGGACGTGACGAGGCGGTCGGCGGGCACCCCGAGGGTCCCGGCGAGCGCCGCGAGCGCGCCGGGGCTGCGCGCCGCGGCGGCGATCCGGCCGCCCGCCTCGAGGACCGCGCCGCAGATCGCCTGCCCGAGCGCGCCCGCCGCGCCGCCGACCACGATGACCTTGCCGTCGAGCACCTCCGTCACTCCCGTGCTTTACCGAGGTGCTCGAGCCGGCGCAGCGCCGGCGCGCGCCAGGCGACAAGCGCGACCGTGCAGAGCGTCATCGCCCCGCCGAAGACGACGGAGGCGACGGTGCCGAGGAGCCGCGCGGCGAGCCCGCTCTCGAACGCGCCCAGCTCGTTCGAGGAGCCGATGAAGAAGCCGTTCACCGCCGACACGCGCCCCATCTTGTCCTGCGGCGTCCAGAGCTGGACCAGCGTGCTGCGGAGCACGACCGAGACGTTGTCGAGCGCGCCGCCGATCGCGAGGAGCGCGAGCGAGAGCGCGTACCAGGGCGAGAGCGCGAACAGGACCCAGGTGATGCCGAACAGGGCGACGGAGACGAGGAGCACGCGGCCGGCGCGGCGGAAGTGCCCGAAGCGCGCGAGCGCGAGCGACATCGCCACGGACCCCACCGCTGGCGCCGCGCGCAGCACGCCGAAGCCCACCTCGCCGACGCCGAGCCGCCTCGCGAAGATGGGGAGGAGCGCGGTCGCGCCGCCGAAGAGGACGGCGAAGAGGTCGAGGCTCATCGCGCCGAGGAGCACCGGCTCGCGGAAGACGAAGCGCACGCCGTCGGAGAGCTCCGCGGCGAGCCCTCCTGGCGCCTCCGCGCGCGCCCGCGCCGGCCGGCGGCCGATCGCGCCGAGCGTCGCGAGCCCCACCACCGAGAGCGCCACCACGACCGCATAGGCGACGCGCGGCCCGCCGACGGCGATGAGCCCGCCGCCCACCGCGGGCCCGAGCACCTGCGCGACGTGGAACACCGACGACCGCCAGGTGGCGGCGTTGTGGTAGTGCTCGCGCGCCACGAGCTCGGTGCCGAGCGCCACCGAGGCGGGCCGGTAGAACGCGCGGCCGAGCCCGGCGAGCGCCTGCGCGGCGTAGAAGGGCAGCGCGCTCCTCGGCGCGCCGACGCTGAGGAGGAGGAGCGCGAGCCCGCTCGCGCCGACCGCGACGAGGCTCGCGAGCGAGAGGGCGCGCCGGTCCACCCGATCCGCCGCCCAGCCGCCGACGAAGGTCAGCACGAGAAAGGGCAGCGCCTCGGCGAGCCCCACGAACCCGAGCGCGAGCGGATCGCGGGTGAGCTCGTACACCTGCCAGCCGAGGACGGCGCTCTGGACCTGCGTCGCGACGGAGACGGCCGCCGTCGACGCGAGGAACGTGCGGTAGTCGCGGAAGCGCAGCGAGGCGTACGGGTCGTGGACGACGAGCTCAGCCACCGGCGTGCCTCGCCGCAGCCGCGCCCGCGGCCGCGGCGGCGCGTGCGCCGAGCGCCCAGCGCGCGAGCGCCGCCGCGAGGAAGGCCGCGCCG
>JBJMQK010000556.1:0-5605 GCA_045802735.1 Anaeromyxobacteraceae bacterium
TGAGCGGCGTGTCGAAGAAGTAGTCGCGCGCGGCGAGCGCGGTGAGGCGCTCTCCCTGATCTCCGAGGACGACCTTCACCAGGCCCATGTCGAGGTGGCTGGTGTGGTTCGCCACCACGAGGAAGTTGCGGTCGCGCGGGATGAACGCCTCGCCGCGCACCTTCATCCCGTACACGTCGCGGTAGAGGACGCGCTGCCCCGCGCCGAGGAGCCGCTTCCCGAGCACGGCGAGCGGCTCCGGCAGCTCGAGGTCGCGCGCCGGCGCGCCGGGCGGTTTCGGCGCGGCGCCGCCCTCCGTCGCGCCGCGGCGCGCCGCCGCCGCCACCCCGCGCGACAGCTCCGCGACGGTCTGGACCTGGTGCAGGTTCTCCGTCGCGCTGGCGGGCACTCCCGCCTGCTCGAGCGCCGCGGAGAGCTCGGTCAGCATGAGCGAGTCGAAGCCCAGGTCCGCCGCGAGGTGGCTCGCGTGCGTCACCTCCGCGCGCGGCCGCCGCGAGACGTCGGCCACGAGGTCGAGCAGCCAGCCGTCGGACGCGCCCTGGAGCGCCGCCTCGCGCGCGCGCTCGCCCTTGTGCGCCGCGGCCTCGAGCCGGCGCAGCTCCTCGACCACCAGCGCGCGCTTCACCTTGCGCGTCGCGGTCTTCGGCAGCTCGCCGTCGACGACGTGCCAGAGCTTCACCCGCTTGTGGAACGGGAGTCCCGCGGAGACGGCGCGCACGTGCTCCGCGAGGCGTCGGCGCAGCTCGTCGCGGTCGCCGTCGCCCGCCGCCGGGACCACCGCCATCGCGACCTTCTCGCCGCGCGCGCCGTCGGGCAGGCCGACGATCGACAGCTCCTTCACGAGCGCGTCGTCGCGGTAGAGCTCCTCCAGCTCGTCGGGGTACGCGTTCTTCCCGTCGGCGTCGATGATGACGTCCTTCTTGCGGCCCACGAGCGTGAGACGCCCCTCGGCGTCGAGGCGCCCGAGGTCGCCGGTGCGGAGCCACCCGTCCTGCAGGACGGCGCCGGTCAGCTCGGGATCGGC
Organism: Anaeromyxobacteraceae bacterium; assembly: GCA_045802735.1. GTDB lineage: Bacteria > Myxococcota > Myxococcia > Myxococcales > Anaeromyxobacteraceae > Anaeromyxobacter_A. Next base: position 1,025 of record JBJMQK010000556.1, read on the forward strand.
CTCGGGCGCCGTCGCCCCGGCCTTCCAGTAGCCCGCCATGACGTTCGGACCGCGCGCCAGCACCTCGCCCACGCCGCCCGTGTCCGGGTCGAGGATGCGCAGCTCGATCCCCGGCAGCGGCCGCCCGACGGTGCCCGGCGTCGACGCGTCCGCAGGGGTCGAGACCGCCAGCACCGGCGCGGCCTCGGTGAGCCCGTAGCCCTCGAAGAGGTCGAACCCCAGCTCGCGGAACGCCTGCTGGACTTCGGGCGAGAGCGCCGACCCGCCGGAGACGAGGATGCGCAGGCGGCCGCCCAGCTTGCGGTGGACGGGCCAGAAGACGAGCTTCCCGAGGTTCAGGCCCAGCTCGTCGCGGAGGCGGGCGTTCCCCGCCATGAGCGCCTTCATCGCGCCCTCGACGAACCCGGGCCGCTCCGCCAGCTCCTGCGTGATGCGGCGGTGGAGGAGCGACCACAGCGCCGGGACGCCGATCATCGCCGTGACGCGGCCGCTCTCCAGCGCGTCGCCGAGCGTGTCGGCGGTCAGCTCGTCGAGGTACTCGATCTCGGCGCCGCGCGAGAGCGGCACGACGAGCCCGCAGGTGAACTCGAAGGTGTGGTGGAGCGGCAGCACCGAGAGGAGCCCGTCGCCCGGCCCGAGGTCGAAGATCCCGGCGAGCCTCGCGGCGAGGCTGGTGAAGTTGCGGTGGGTGAGCATGACGCCCTTCGGCGTCCCGGTCGTACCGCTCGTGAAGATGACGGAGGCGACCTCGTCCGGCGAGGGCACGTGGCGCGGCGCGCGGCCCCGCTCGCCGCCGAGCGCCTCCGCGAGGAGGGCCGGCCGCGGGCCGGCGCCGGTGCGCCAGCGCTCGACGAGCTCCGGGACCCGCAGGGCGACGTCGTCGGAGAGGAGCGCCACCTTCGCGCCGGCGCTCCGCGCGAGGTTGCCCATCTCGGCGGCCGACAGCTGCGCGTCGACCGGCACCGCCACGCCGCCCGCGAGCAGGATGCCGAAGAAGGCGATCGGCCACTCGGGCCGGTTCTCGCTCGCGAGGAGGACGCGCTCGCCGGGCGCGAGCCCGCTCGCGACGAGGAAGCCGGCGATGGCGTCCGCGGCCTCGCGCAGCTCGGCGTAGGTGAAGCGCTCCTTGCGCTCCCCGGTCATGCGCAGGGCGACGCGGCGCGCGTGCGTGGCGCACGCGGCCTGGAACAGCTCGACGAGGTCGCGGTGCTGCCGCGGCGCGTGCACCTTCTTCTTCGCGTCCTCCTCGAGGCCGGGGAAGACCCACTCCTCGAGGCCCTTCATGTGGACCTCGAGCCAGTAGTGGCGCCAGTCGAGGGCCTCCGGATCCCAGGGCAGGCGCGCCTGGTCCGCCGGGGCGAGCCGCCCGTACAGCGCGCGCACGTTGGCGCAGCGGAACACGTACCGGTTGTCCCAGACGAACGGCATGAAGAGGTCGAAGATGACCTTCGTCTGGACGAGCTTCGCCTCCAGCTCGTCGAGCCGCTCCGCCGCGCCGAACGCGACCGCCGACGCCCGCGGCGCGCCCCACGCCCGGGCGCCCTCGCGCAGGAGGCGGCTCGCCGCGCGCGTGAGCGACGACAGCGCGGGCGCGCTGAACGTCTCGTAGTGCCGCCGCGAGACGGAGTAGGGCTCGACGCGCGCGAGGAGGCCGTTCACGAGCCGGTTCCCCTCCTCGCGGCCCTTGAAGAAGCGGCGCCGGTACAGCCCGACGAGCTCGACGGTGCGCCGCCCGTACAGCGGGTTCGTGTCGCTGGACGCGAGGTGGTAGACCTTGACCGACGGTCCGTGCCCGGCGGCGCGCCGCTCGAGCGCCTCGGCGGCGGCGGCGATGGTGCCCGCGGCCACGAGGTCCACCGGGACGATGTCGAGGATGGAGCGCTCGCCCATCGGGTACACGCGCTGCCCCTTGAGGCCGAGGAACGCGAGCGGTGCGCTCGTGGTGAAGCCCTCGTTCCAGCCGGGGAACGGGTAGCGCAGCGCCGTCTCGACGATCGACGGGCGCACGATGGCGGAGACGACGTCGCTCGCGGCGACGACCTGCTCGCCGAGGCTCTTCGTGTACGTGTAGGTGTTGGGCCAGCCCCAGTGGCGCGCGCGGTCCATCCCCAGCTCGACGAGCCGCTGCGAGATCCAGAGCCGCTTCTCGCGCGCGAGGGCGAGCCGCTCCGCCTTCTCGTCGCCCGTGCGCCCCTCGGCGAGGAGCCGCTCGCGGGCGCGGGCGCGCAAGGTCGAGACGAGCGTCGCGTCCTCGGCCTCGCCGCGCGTGAGCTCGATGCGGCGCGTCGCGTCGGCGAGCTCGCGCGCGAGGTCGAAGTCGCGCGGGTCGAGCGTCGGCGCGGTGGGGCGATCCTCGAACCCGTCTCGCCGCGGGAAGTAACCGGCGATGGGCTCGTCCTCGAAGACGACGCCGCTGCGGTTCCCGGCGACGAAGCAGGTGGACACGTGGACGAGGGCGGCGCCGGTGGCGCGGCACAGCTCGACCGCGTTCCGCGCGCCGTGGACGTTCACGTCGAGCGCGAGCTGGAGCGACGGGTTGAAGTCCACGAGCCCGGCGCAGTTCACGACGAGGTCGAGCGCGCCCATCGCGGCGCGATCCGCCTCGGAGAGGCCGAGGAGCGGGTCGGACACGTCGCCCGCGACCGGGACGCAGCGCGAGCGGAGGAAGGCGTCGAACCCGGCGCCATGGCGCGCGCGCAGCGGGTCGAAGGGGCGGCTCGTCGCGACCTTGCCGAAGAAGCGCGCCTGCGCGGTGCCGCCCGTCCCCGGCCGCACCAGCACGAAGACCTTCCCGACGTCGGGGTAGCGGTGGAGCAGCATCGAGAGCGCGACCTTGCCGACGAAGCCGGTCGCGCCGGTGAAGAGGAGCGTGCGGCCGCGCAGCGTCGCGGCCACGTCGAGCGTGCCCTTCGACTCCGCTGGGCGCTCGTGCGCGCCGTTCCGCAGGGGGCCCGGAGTCGAAGGGGCGGCCGGCCCGTTCTTTGGCGGTCCGCTCATCCCCTGTTCTGCGTCATCACGATCGGCGGGTGGTGGAGCATCGCGATCTGCGCGCCGCGGCCGTGGATCGCGCGCGCCATGTCGATCGCGTCGGAGAGGCGCTCGGCGCTGTCCCAGCCCATGAGGCGCGGGACGTGCTCGTTGTCGGCGCCGACGGCGATGATCTTGCCGTAGTGCGCGCGCCCGTTCTCGCCCCAGTACCACATGAAGAACGGGTGCGCGCCGTGGTAGGCGTTCCCGGTGCGGTAGAGGTGCACGTAGCTCGGGTTCTCGGCGAACTCGCGCTCGTACTTCGCCTCGAGCACCTTCGCGTCGCGCGTCTCGGGCAGGAGGCGGTGGAAGAACTCGATGTAGCTCGGGTGGTGGTCGGGGTCGAACAGGTCGGAGCAGGGGTGCGTCACGATGAGCGTGCCGCCCTTCTTCACGAGCGGCTTGCCCCGGTAGAAGTTGAAGAAGTACCCGCAGGCCATCACCTGCACGAGCAGCGGGTTCAGGATCGAGTTCACGTTGTAGGGGGAGACGTAGGGGATCCCCATCACCCCCACGTCGGCCTGGAAGTCGATGTCGACGGCGTACTGCTCCCAGCTCTTCTCGAGGATCTTGCGGTGCGTCGGCTCGGTCTTCCCGGCGTGGACCGCGATCACCTCGTACGCCGCCGGCACGCTCTGGAAGAGCTTCCGCTTCGCCGCGCGCGGCATGTTCGAGAGCGCGGCGCGCATCCCGGCGAGCTTCAGCCGGTCGAGCTCGCCCCACTCGTCCTCGCGCTTCGACAGGAACGCCATCGGCCCGTCGAACATCCGGTTGTTGATCGTGGTCTCGACGTGGAAGACGTCGATCGCCTCGTCGATGAGGCGCCCCATGCGATCGACGGAGCGGTGCAGCTCGCTCCGCTCCGGGTCCATGTACGAGTCGCTCTGGCGGATGTGCTCCGGCGTGTGGTGCGCCTTCACGCCCTCGTAGTTGGTGAGGCCGGTGCCGACCGACTTGGGCCCGCCGTCCATGGGGACGAGGTTCAGGTTCACGTAGACGAGGAGGTCCGACTCGGCGGCGCGCCGGTTGAGGACGACCTTCTCGCCGTGGCGCGTCGTGCCGAGGGTGACGAGGCCGTCCGGGTCCTCGGCGTCGTGGTTGTAGAAGCGATCGGGGTAGAAGGCGTCGAAGATCTTCTGCCCCACCATCCGCTTCATCTCCGCCTCGGTCATGCGGCGGTGGAGGCAGATGGCGACCACGAGGTGGACGTCGTCGACGCCCGAGTCGGCGAGCAGGTTGAGGACGATCTCCAGCATGATCTGCCGCACGTCGGGCGTGCGCATGGGCGGGAGCGGCAGCGAGATGTCGTCCATCGCCACCAGCACCTTCATGCCGGGGCGCAGCTTGGCGTGGAGCGGATCGCACCCTTCCGGGTGGTTGATCGCCCAGCGGATCGCGGCCCGCCACTTGGCCAGCGGCTCGATGGGCGGATTGGGAAAGACCACCCTCGTTCCGACCGGCAGCTCCTCCAGCAGGATCTCGCTGTCGCTGAAGATCAGCCTCGGTGGGCTCTTCCGATCCTGCACCACGACCTGCGAATCTTCGTCGTAACTT
>JBJMQK010000558.1:0-7221 GCA_045802735.1 Anaeromyxobacteraceae bacterium
TCCGGCGACCCTTCAGGGATACGGTCCTTTGTAACCGAAAGGCCGGGCGCAGCGGCTCTACAGCGCCGGGCGAGCGCCCTCCGGGCAGACGCCCCCTGTGCAGAGCGCGTTCCATTGCTTGATTCTCGTCTCAGGCACCGCCGGAGGCGCCTGCGCCGGCGTGATGCTCATGCGTTCGTGGTATCGGCGAGAGGCGGAGAAGAAACGCCTCGCCGCGCGGTAGACGTGCCGCCGCCGTCGACGCTGTCACCGAGCGCGGAGACGGGTGCGGTCGTACGAGAAGCCGGCCGCTAAAACGCGTGCGCGAACAGCCCGCTCCGCAGCTTGGGCTCGAACCACGTGCTCTTCGGCGGCATCAGCAGGCCCGCATCGGAGACGGCGATGAGCTGCTCGACGCGCGTGGGGAAGAGGTGCAGCGCCATCGACCAGCCCTCGGCGGCGACGCGGCGCTCGAGCTCCTTCGCGCCGCGGATGCCGCCGACGAAGTCGACGTTCGTGTCGCGGCGCGGGTCGGTGATGCCGAACAAGGGCGCGAGGATCTGGTCCTGCGCGATCGAGCAGTCGAGCGAGGCGACCGGGTCCTTCGCCTCGTAGCTCCCGGGCCGCACGCGTGCGCGCCACCAGCGGCCGCCGCAGAAGATGCCGAACGACAGCGGCCCCTCCGGCTCCGGGCGCGCCGCGGGCTCGAGGTCCATGCGCTCGCGCAGCGCGCCGAGCAGCGCCTCCGGCGCCCGCCCCTGGCGGTCGCGGGCGAGGCGGTTGTAGGCGAGGATCTGCATCTGATCGTGCGGGAACACGACCGCGAGGAACGCGTCGTGCTCGCCGGGCTTGCCGGCCCGCAGCGCGTTCACGCGCGCGGCCGCCGCCGAGCGGTGGTGCCCGTCGGCGACGTACAGCGCCGGCACCGCCCGGAACGCCTCCTCGATGCGCGCGCCCGCCTCGGGCCCGACGACCCACAGGACGTGCTCGACGCCGTCCGCGGTGGTGAGGTCGTACTCCGGCGCGCCGCGCTTCACCGCCTCGACCTCGCCGTCGATCTCGGCGCGCGCCCGGTAGGTGAGGAACACCGGCTCGTCATGGGCGGAGAGGGTGTCGATGTGGCGGGTGCGATCGTCCTCCTTGTCCGCGCGCGTCTTCTCGTGCTTCTTGATGACGTCCGCGACGTACTCCTCGACCGAGGCGCAGGCGACGAGCCCGGTCTGCCGGTGCGCGCCCATGCGCTGCGCGTAGACGTAGAAGCGCGGCGCCGCGTCCTGGCGCAGCACGCCGCGCGCGACCAGCTCGTCGAGGTTCTTCTTCCCCTGCGCGTAGACGGCGTCGGCGTGCTCGTCGGTGCCCTCCGGCAGGTCGATCTCCGGGCGGGACACGCGGAGGAAGCTGTCCGCATTCCCGGCCGCGAGCGCGCGCGCCTCCGCGGTGTTGATGACGTCGTACGGCGGCGAGGCGACGCGGACGGCGTTCGCGGGGCTGGGGCGCAGGGCACGGAAGGGGCGGAGCGTGGCCATCGTCTCTCCGGAAGAAGGGGACCCTCTCTTACCACCCCGCGCGGCGCCTGGCAGGCGTGCTTACGTTTTCGTGGAGGCTTTGTGGACGCGACCTCGCGTCCCTGGGGGGAGGAGACCGGATGATGAAGAGCTGGGTGAAGGGGCTCGCGATCACGCTGGCGGTGGGGCTCGCCGCGCCGGCCATGGCGGCGACCGCCGACGACGCCAAGGACACCGCGACCGAGAAGAAGGCCGACGCGAAGAAGAAGGTCCGCGGCATGAAGAAGCACAAGGACGCGGGCGACCGCGTCGACGACGCGAAGGACACCGCGTCGAGCGCGAGCGCCAAGACGAAGAAGAGCGCGCGCAAGGCGTCACGCAACGTGAAGCACGACGTGAACGAGGCGACGAAGTAGGAGGCGGGCGCCTGCCGCGGAGGCCGCCGGGCGACAGCCCGCGCCTCCGCGGCTGGACTGCTGGTGCGCGAAGCGAGTGCGTGAACCGCGGTGGGTGCGGCTCGCCCCGGGTCATCGGCCGCCGCCGCAAATGTTCCACGAGCCCGCGCCGGGCGGGGCCCGCGGGTTGCAATGTCCTGTGTGCTGGCGCTGACGCACATGGACCCCACCCTCGAGCACAAGATCGTCGCCTGCCCGACGCTGCCCTCGCTGCCGGCGGTGGCGCTCGAGGTCGTGGCGCTCTGCCGCAAGGAGGACCTCGAGGTGGGCGAGGTGGTGGCGCTCATCGAGCGCGACCCCGCGCTCGCGGCGAAGGTGCTGCGGGTCTCGAACTCGGCCTCGGTCGCCGCGCGCTCGAAGGTGGCCACGCTGTCGCGTGCGCTCGCGCTGCTCGGGACGAACACCGTCCTCACGCTCGCGCTCTCCTTCTCGCTCGTCCGGGAAGGGCGGCGCGCGGGGGGCCAGGGCTCGGTGCACGCCAGCTACTGGCACCGGGCGCTCCTGTGCGCCATCGCGGCGCGCGCCCTCGCGCCCGACCTCGGGCTCGATCCCGAGGAGCTGTTCCTCGCATCCCTGCTGCAGGACCTCGGCGTGCTCGCCCTGCTCGAGGCGCTCCCCGGCGAGTACGCGCAGGTGGTCGCGGAGGCGGGCGGCGACCACGCGCGGCTCGTCCTGCTGGAGCGCGCGCGGCTCGGGACGGATCACGCCGAGGTGAGCGCGTTCCTCGCGGCGCGCTGGAACCTCCCCGACCTCGTCGTCGAGACGGCGCGCGGCTCCCACGACCCTGCCCTCGCCGGCGCAGGGCCGGAGCTGGCCCGCGCCGTGGCGTGCGTCCACCTCGCGGGGCTCCTCGCCGAGGTCTGGACCGGCGCCGAGCCCGACGGCGCGCAGGGCGCCGCCGAGCGCCACCTCGGCCTCGACACGGCCGCGCTCGGCGCGGCGCTGGAGCGGATGGCGAGCGCCATCCTCGATGCGGCCGGCGACTTCGAGGTGAAGCTCGGCACCGCCGCCGAGGTCGAGGACGCCCTCGATCGCGCCAACGAGGCGCTGGCGCTCCTGTCGGCGCGCGCCGACCGCTCGTCGCTCGACGCCGAGCGCGCGGCGGCCGTCCTCGAGACCGAGACGCGCAGCCTCGCCGAGCGCGCGACGCACGACGCGCTCACCGGGGTCCTGAACCGCGCCGAGCTGGAGCGCGTCGCGCAATCCGCCTTCGAGCGCGCGGTGGAGCGGGGCGCGCCGCTCACCATCGCGTTCTGCGACATCGATCACTTCAAGCTCGTCAACGACCAGCACGGCCACGCCGCGGGCGACCGCGTGCTCGCCGGCGTCGCGCGCGCCATCGCCGGCGCCGCGCGCCCCGGCGACGCGGTCGCGCGCTGGGGCGGCGAGGAGTTCGTCGTGGTGCTCCCCGACCTGTCCGCGCGGAGCGCCCGCGCCGTCGCGGAGCGCATCCGGCGCGCGGTCGAGGACGAGCGGCTCGAAGAAGGCGGCGGGCCGCTGAAGGTGACGATCTCGGTGGGGCAGGCGACGCACGCGCCGGGCGCGCCGTTCGAGGGGGCCGCGGCCCTCCTCGCGGCGGCGGACGGGTGCCTCTACGAGGCGAAGCGCGGCGGGCGCAACCGTGTGGTGGGGAGGGGTTGAGGATGGACACGCAGCTCGAACGAAGGCTCCTCGCGTGCCCCTCGCTGCCCACCCTCCCATCCGTCGCCGGTGAGCTCCTGGCGCGGTGCCGGGCCGCCGACATCGACGTGCCGGCGGTCGTCGCGGCGATCGCGCGCGACCCAGCGCTCACCGCCCGGGTGCTGAAGGTGGCGAACACGGTCGCGCCCGCGGCCGGTCCCACGGCGACGGTGCAGCGCGCGGCCGGCGCGCTCGGCCCGAACGCGCTCCTCGCGACGGCGCTCTCCTTCTCGCTCGTCCGCGCGCGGCGGCGGGGCGACGCCGGCCTCGATCACGTCGCCGCCTGGCGCCGCGCGCAAGAGGTCGCCTGCGCGGCGCGCGCCCTCGCGCAGGCGGCGGGCGCCGACGCCGACGCCGCGTGGACCGCCGGGCTGCTCCAGGACGTGGGCGTGCTCGCGCTGTACGAGGTGCTGCGGCGCGAGTACGCCGCCCTCGTCGCCGCGGGCGGGGGCGACCACGCACGCCTCGTCTCGCTCGAGCGCGAGCGCCTCGGGACCGATCACGCGGAGGTCGCCGCCCTGCTCGCGCGGTCGTGGTCGCTCCCGCCGGAGCTCGTGGGAGCGCTCGCGCGGAGCCACTCCGACGCGCCGTCCGCGACGCCGGTCGAGGCCTGCGCCGCGGCGGCGGGACGGCTCGTCGGCGGCGAGGGCGACGACGCCGCGCTGCGCGCGCTGGGCCTAACGCCGGCGGCGGTCGCGGGAGCGCTCGCGCGGGCGAAGCGCGAGGCGGAGGCGCTCCACGCGCCCGGGGCGCCGGCCGACGTCGACGCGGACGAGGCCGTGCTGCTCCTCGACCAGGCCAAGGAGACGCTCGTCCTGCTGTCGTTTCGCGCGGCGCAGGGCGCCCACCGCGCGGTCGCGGCGGTGCGCGAGCTCGAGGCGCAGCGCGCCGCGCTCGAGGCGCGCACGCACCGCGACCCGCTGACCGGCCTCCACAACCGCCTCTGGGCGGAGCACGTGCTCCGCGACCTCGTCGAGGAGGCGCGGCGCGGCGACCGCCCCCTCACGCTCGCGCTGTGCGACGTGGACCGCTTCAAGCTCGTGAACGACGGCTACGGCCACGCGACCGGCGACGCCGTGCTCACCGCCGTGGCCGGCGCGCTCACGCGCGGCGTGCGCGCCACCGACGCCGTCATCCGCTGGGGTGGCGACGAGATGCTCATGGCGCTGCCCGACACCGACGCCGCGGGCGCCGGGATCGTCGCGGAGCGCGCGAGGACGCGCGTCGCGCTGCTCACGGTGGAGGGGCCGGCGCACGAGGCGATCCACGTGTCGCTGTCGATCGGACACGCGACGCTCACGCCGGGCTCGCCGCACCGGACGCTCGCGGAGCTGCTCGGGGCGGCCGACGCCGCCCTCTACGAGGCGAAGCGCCTCGGGCGCGACCGCGTCGTGGCGCACGGCGCGATCCGGCCGGCGCCGGGCGGCGCCGCGGCGCCTCCCGCGGTGGCCTCGCCCGCCGTGGCCTCGCCCGCCGGGAGCCGCGCGTGAATGCCGAGCTCGAACGACGCCTCGTCTCCTGCCCCACCCTGCCGACGCTCCCCGCGGTGGCGCTCGAGGTGCTGCGCCTCTGCCACGCCGAGGACGTGGACCTCTGGCGCATCGCGGAGGCGCTGTCGCAGGACCCGGCGCTCGCCGGGCGCGTGCTGCGCGCCGCGAACTCGGCGTCACTCGCCGCGCGCGGCAAGGTCTCGACCGTCACGCGCGCCGTCCCGCTCCTCGGCTCCAACACGACCCTCGCGATCGCGCTCTCCTTCTCGCTCGTGCGCAACCGCCGCCGCGGCGACGCCAGCGGCTTCGACCACGGCACGTTCTGGCGGCGCGCGGTGTTCTCCGCGCTCGCCGGGCGGACGCTCGCGGAGGCTGGCGCCCCGGCGCTCGATCCGGAGGAGGTCTTCCTCGCGGCGCTGCTCCAGGACATCGGGATGCTCGCGCTCGTCGAGCTGTTCGACGCCGCGTACGGGGCGATGTGCGCGGCGAGCGCCGGCGACCACGCACGGCTCGCGGAGTTCGAGCGCGCGGCCTGGGGCGCGGACCACGCCGAGGTGAGCGGGTTCCTCGCGCGGAGCTGGCACCTGCCGCCGCTCCTCGAGCACGCCGCGCAGGCGAGCCACGGCGGCGGCGCAGCGGCGCCCGGCGCCGACGCCCGCCGCCGGCGCTTCCTCGCCTGCGTCGAGCTGTCCGGCCGCCTCGCCGACGTGTGGGTCGCGCCCGGCGACGCGGAGACCGTGCGGCCCGCCCTGGAGGCGGCCCGCGCCGCGCTCGGCGTCGCGGGCGAGGCCCTCGAGGCCCTCGTGTCGCGCATGGCGCTCGCCGTCCCGGAGGCCGCCGCCGACTTCGACCTGGACCTCGGCGGCCAGGAGCACATCGACGCGGTGCTCGCGGAGGCGCGCCGCCTGCCCTCGGCGCTCGGCCTCGGCGGCGGTCCGGCGGAGGCCGGGCCGCGCGTGGAGTCGGGCGAGGCGCTCGACGGCGCGCTGCGGTGGGCGTGCGAGTTCGCCTCCGCGCGGCGCGAGACGATCGCGCTCCTCTCGGCCACGGCCGCGACGCCCGGCGCGTTCGCGGCGGAGGCGCTCCTCGCGCTCGTGCGGCGGTCGCTGCGCGGCACCGATCTCGTCGGCCTCGACCCCCAGGGCGTCGTCGCGCTCTTGCCGGGCGCGGAGCTCGCCGGGGCGCGCGTCGTGGCGGAGCGCGTGCTCGCGCGCGCCGCGGCGCTCGAGCCGCCGCTCCGCGTCGCGATCGGGATCGCCCTCGCCGGGCCCGACGCGCCCGGGAGCGCGGCCTCGCTCCGCGCCGCCGCCGCCGCGGCCGCCGCGGTGGCGGGTCCCGGGCGCGCGGTCGTCGCGCCGGGCGGAGGCGCCGCATGAGCGGCCCGCGCATGCCCGCGCTGGCGTTCGCCCTGGCGCTCCTCGCTGCGGCCGGCACCGGCGCCGCCGCGTCGCGCGGCGCGTGGGCGGCGGCGGCCCTCTCGTCCGCCCTGCTCGCCGCCATCGTCTTCACCGGCGGGCGACGCATCGGGCTCGGGCTGCGCGCCGAGGCGCGCACCCGCGCCCGCCTCGAGCGTGAGGTCGCGGAGCGGACCGCGTCGCTCGAGAAGCAGCGCGAGGAGCTCGCCGCCAGGGTCGGCCAGCTCGCGGCCGCGCGCGCACACCTCGGCGTCACCGACCGGCTCGCGGCCGTGGGGCGCCTCGCGTCCGGCGTCGCGCACGAGGTGAACAACCCGCTCGCCGTCACGCTCACGAACCTCTCCTGGGCGCTCGAGTCGTTGCGCGCGGCGCGCGCCGGCCTCGCCGCGCCGCCGGCGGAGGAGATCGAGGGCGCGCTCACCGAGGCCGAGGGCGCCGCGCAGCGGGTGGCCGCGATCGTGCGCGACCTCCAGGACTTCGCACGGGACCGGCCGCGCGACGCCGGGGTCGCCGACGTGGTGCAGGTGGTCCAGAACGTCATCCGGCTCGTGGGCCACGAGGTCCGCGCGCGCGGGCGGCTCGTCGTCGATCTCCACGACGCGCCCGCGCTCGTCGCCGGCACCTCGGCGCGCGTCGGCCAGCTCGTCGCGCACCTCGCCATGCACGCCGCCATGTAGATCGCCGAGAATCAGCCCGA
>JBJMQK010000572.1:0-7709 GCA_045802735.1 Anaeromyxobacteraceae bacterium
GGAGCGCCGCCACGTGGCGGCGGATGTCGTCGAGCCGCCCTTCCCAGGCCTCGCCGCGACCGAGCTCGGAGCGCGCGCGCGACGGTCCGCCGACCGCGAGCGCGAGCCGCACCTCGCCGAGGAACTCGTCGCGCGTGCGCGCGACCCGGCAGCCGGGGATGGCGCGCAGCTCGGGGAGGTCCGTGCAGATGTTGGGGAGCCCCGCGGCGACGTACTCGCGCGCCTTGAGGGGGTTCGCCGCGAGCGCGAGCTCGTTCACGCGGAACGGCGTGAGCGCGACGTCGAACCCACGGCAGTAGCCCGGCAGCTCGGCGTACGGGCGGCGCCCCAGGACGTGGACGTTCGGCGCGCCGCGCAGCGCGACGAGCGGCGTCACGGCGGCGCCGATGAGGACGACCGAGGCGCGCGGGTTCGCGTCGGCGACCGCGCGCACGAGCTCGAGGTCGATCCAGTCGGCGAGGAGGCCGATGAAGCCGATGATCGGGCGCGGCAGGCGCGCGAGGTCGGCCGGCACCGCCGTCGCCGCGTCGAGCGCCCGCGCGAAGTGCGCGTGGTCCACGCCGTGCCGCACGAGGACGGTGCGCGGGTTCACCCGCGACTTCGAGGCGAGGAGCCGCTCGGAGGAGGCGATGACGAGGTCGGCGCGCGCGAGGAGCCGCCGCTCGAGCTCGCCGACGTGCGCGCTCGCGTCGCTGAACGCCGAGAACTCGTCGACCACGTGGTAGAGGACGAGGTCCTCGTCGAGCGTCCCCGCCACCGCGGCGGCGGCCGGCAGGAACGCCCAGGTGACCGGGCGGCGCATCCCGAGCTGCCGCATGGCGCGGAGCACCTGGTACCGGATCACCAGCCGGTTGACGCTGCGTACCGCCTCGGTGCCGTAGGCCGGCAGGTACAGCGGGGCGAGGACGTGGATGTTCCGCTCGACCTCGCGGAGCCCGCGCGCGGCGGCGCGGAGCTTCTTCACGACGCGCTGCGCGTCGTAGCCGCTGGCGCGCGGCGGCCGGTTCCCGAGCGAGTTGACCCAGAGGACGCGGTTCTCGCGCGCGAGGAGGCGCATGAGATGCGTCTTCGAGAGCGGATCGCCGTCCCAGTCGTTCGCGAAGCAGACGATGTCGCGGCCCTCGAGCGCTCTCACGGCGCTGACCGGTTGAGTGGGCGCGGAGCGGCACCGCCGCGCCATGAGATGAGTTCCGGCGCCTTCGGCGCCTCACCCTGGGGGGAGAACTCTCCCCCCAAGACCCCCCATCGCATGCGCTCATCGCGAGTGATCACGGCCATCACGGACCGGAAGATGGCGCCTCCCCCACCCGTGCGGAATCGCTCGGGAGGGGAGGAGCGCCGTTTGTCCGCTCCCCCGCGGTCACGGACCGGTACAGCGCGACGAGCGCGTCCACGGGATCCGGCCCGGTGACGACCGCAGGGCGCGGGCGGGTGCCGGGCTCCACCGCCTCGAGCATGCCCGCCGCGAGCGCGACCGGGTCGCCCGCCCTGAACAGCAGGCAGCCGGGCGGGCGGTGGCCGACGTCGCTCGCGACGACGGCGCGGCCGAGCGCCAGCGCCTCGCGCACCGAGAGCGCGTCGCCGTCGGCGCGGGTCGCGCGCACGAACACGTCGGCCCTCGCCACGACCGCGAGCGCGGACGGGTGGTCGACCTCGCCCAGGGCGACGACGCCGCGCGCGAGGCCTGCTGCGGCGCCAGGGCCGCGCTCGGAGCCGCGGCCGAAGAGCGCGAGCGCCGCGTCGGGGTACCGCGCCCGCACCGCGGCGAAGGCGGCGACGAGGACGTCCTCGCCGTACGTGGGCCCCGGGGCGACGGCGGCGCAGAAGAGCGGCGCCCGAGGCGCGAGCGCCTCGATCGCCCCTGGCAATGTCCCGGGGGTGAGCTCGACGCCGAGGAAGGCGGGCTGGATCGCGATCGCGCCGGGCGCGACGCCGGCGGCGCCGAGCGCGCGCGCGATCGCGTCGCTCACCGCGACGATCCGACCGAACGGCGCGCAGGCGGCCCGCGCGACGGCCTGCCGCGCACGGCGCGCCGCGAGCCAGGCGGGGAGGAGCCCGGAGTGGAGCGTGAGCACCGCGCGCGGCGCGCCCGGCAGGCGCGCGCGGCCGACCGCCGCCGCGAGCGCCCAGCTCCTCGCGTTCGCGCCGTTCGTGTGGGCGTGCACCATGAAGCCCTCCGCCGCCGCGCGCGCGAGCGCCGGGATCGCGCGGGCGGCGCCGCGCGCCGGCACGAGGCCCTCCCCCGCGTGGCCGCCCCGCCCGACGTCGAGGACCCGCACCTCGATGCCGCGCGCGCGCAGCGCCCGTGCGAGCGCGGCGACGTGCACCGACACGCCGCCGAGCGGCGGGGGCCAGTCACCGACGAGCGCGACCTTCATGGCGGCGACCCGTCCCGTCGGCTCCGCAGCGTCGCTTCCGCCGCCATGGAGGAGAGATCCGGCGCCTGTCGGCGCCTCAGTCCGGGGGGAGAACTCTCCCCCCGAGACCCCCCATCGCGAGCGTCATCGCAGTCGCGCATGGCCCGTCACCCCGCCGCGCGCTCGGGCTCCCCCTCCCCTTCCTCCGCCTCCGGCACGTCGGGACGCTCGCCGGGCGTCGGCCGCTGCCAGCCGAGCGCGCCGAACACGCCGTCGAGGTTGCACGCGGCGAGCGACGGGCTGTAGCTCACCGCGCCGAGCGTGCTGTTCTCCCACACGGTCTTGCGCTTCAGCGTGAACAGGTCGCCCCCGCGCCGGTTCTCGACGTCCTCCGTCGTGACGGCCGACGCGAAGCCGGTCTCGGCGACGGCGCGCCGGACGCCGGCGGTGTAGTAGCCGTTCGGGTAGGCGAAGTGGCGCGGCGCCTCGCCGAGGTGCGCCGCGATGTCGTCGCGGCACCCGACGATCTCGGCGCGGGCGCGCGCGAGCGGCAGGTTCGAGAGCGCCGCGTGGTTCACGGTGTGTCCGCCCACGTGGACCCCGGCGGCCGAGAGCGCGCGCAGCTCGTCCCAGGTCATGAGGCGGGTCGCCTCGGGGAGGTCCTCCTCGTCCATCCCGAGCCGCTTCTCGAGCGCGGCCGTCACCGCCGTGAGCTGCGGGTGCGGCAGGCGCGCGATGAGCAGGTCGAGCGTCGTCCCCGGGCCGTCGCCGGCGCACGCGTCGAGCAGCGCCTGCTCCTCCGGCGGGAGCCCCGCGGCCTCCGGCAGCACGCGGCGGTGGCGCAGCTCGCACAGCGCCGCGTAGAGCCGATCGTGGACGAGGCGGCGGCGCGTGCCGACGTACGCCGTCGGGACGTACACGACCGCCGGGACGCGGAGATCGCGCAGCACGGGGAGCGCGTCGTGGTGCACGCCCACGTACGCGTCGTCGAAGGTGAGCACGACCGCGTCGGGCGTGCGTCCCGAGGCCGGCAGCGGCGAGGGGGGGGCCGCGAGCCGCCGGCACGCCTCGTCCATCGACACGATCTCGCGCTCGCGCGCGAGCTGCTGGATCTGCATCCGCAGGGTGCGCGTCGAGACGAGCAGGGACGGCAGCGCCTCCTTCGCGTCCGCGGCGAAGTCGGCGGTGGGGCGGTGGTAGGAGAGGATGAGCACGCGCGAGCCGCCCGCCACGCGGCGCGCCACGTTCCGCACCACCCACCGCGCACCCGCCGCGCAGAGCGCCCCGGCCACCGCGGCCTTCACGCCGCGGCGCACGATCCACTTCGCGCTGTTGTCCGCCCGCTCGCCCATGCGTCACTCCTCCTTCGTCGCCTGCGCGTCGCCCGAGCCGCCGCGCGCCGCCGGCTCGCCCTGTGCGAGCCCGGCGAACCCGTTCACCGCCACCGAGCGCCGCACGCGCTGCAGCGTGCTCCACATGCGCTCCGGCGCGATCGCCCGCGCCGCGTCGCGGGCCATCCGGAAGACCTCCTCCGCGGCGGCGCCCGCATCGGCGCGGAGGCCGGGCGCGCGCAGCCGCACGGCGCAGGTCTCGCGCCGGTCCGCCGCCCAGTCGAGCTTGTGCGGCTCGGTGCCGCGCAGGAAGTCGTAGTCGGCGAGCTTCCGCGCGTAGGCGTCCTCGACGGTCGCGCCGATGAGCACGAGCCCGGGGCTGCGCTGGTTCCAGGCCGGGTCCATCCCGGACTGGTAGTAGTAGAAGCGCCCGCCCAGCTCGAGCCCGTACACGGCGGCGATCACGCTCCCGCCCACCGACAGCCGGTACAGGCGCAGCCAGCCGCGGGCGGCGAGGAGCGGCGCCACGTCGCGGTGGAAGTCCTCGACGAGGCCGCGCGGGATGCCGGCGGAGCCGCCGTCCTCGTCCCAGCGCAGGTGGTGCAGGCGCAGGAGGTCCTCCATCGCCCCCGGCGCGTCCTCGGGCGACGTCGCCACCGCGATGGCGTAGCCGGGTTGCCGCTCGAGCCAGCGGCGGCGGCGGCCGTAGGTCTCGCGGCGGCGGAGCCGCGCCACGTGCTCGGCGAACGTCCCGCGGAGGGCGAAGCCCGGGCAGGCGAAGCGCGGCTCGACCGCGAAGCGGACGCCGCGCGGCTTCAGCGCCCCGCGCAGCGCCGCCGCGGTCGCGGTGCCGAACGGCATGTCCTCGAGGTCGAGGGCGTCCCAGCGCGCGAGCCCGGCGGCGATCGCCTGCGCCATCGCCTCGCGCACCACCGCGCCGTGGCCGGGCCGGACGAGCACGTCGAGCGCGTCGCTGCCGGTGATCCCGTTCGTGAGCAGGGTCCAGCGGCGCGGCGCGCCGAGCGAGGAGCGCGCCGTGAGGACGAGCAGGCCGACGAGGCGGTTCCCGCGATCGCGCGCCTCCAGGATCCACACCGCCCGGCGCTGCCCGAAGGTGCGCCACCAGGTGTACTGCCACTCCCAGGACAGGAACGGGTTCGCCTCGCCCGCTGCGGCGAACAGCTCGGACCACTCCTCGCGCAGCGCGGCGAGGCGGGCGGGGTCGTCGTTCTCGAGGATGCGCACGGGGACCAGGGTGTTGCGAGCGGTGTTCACGTCAGCGCCTCCTCGACCGCCTCGGCGACGTAGGCCATGTCGTCCGCGCCGAGGTCCTGGTGCAGCGGGATCTCGAGCACGCGCCGCCGGAGCGCCTGCACCTCGGGGAACGCGTCCACCGGGCACGCCGGGTGCCCCTCGTTCCAGAAGTCCACGGTCTCGATCCCGCGCGCCGCGAGGCGCTCCGCGACGCGCGGCTTGTCCTCGCAGAGGAGCGGGTAGAAGAGCGGGCAGGCGCCGGAGGGCAGCTCGCCGTGCACCGGCGGCGCCACGTCGCGCAGCCGCGAGAAGAGCAGGAACCAGTTGCGCCGCCGCGCGGCGACGATCTCGTCGAAGTCGAGGTTCTCGAGGACGAGACGCGATGCGGCGCTCATGCCGAGGTCGGCGCAGCCGGGGTCGAAGTGCATCGTGCCGGTGGCGACCGGGTGGACGCCGGTCGCGAAGCGCACCGCCCGCCCCGTGCGACGCACCGTCTCGCGGAGCGCCTCCCCGCCCGCGCCGTAGCGCAGCGCGACGTGCGCGAGGAAGAGGCCGCCCAGGTGCTGCACCGTCGAGCCGAGCGGCGGCGAGCGGACGGTCGCCGGCGCGTCGATGGCGCGGTTCAGCGCGAGGAGCCCGCCGTTCGGCACGGGGACCGACTTGTAGAGGCAGAAGATCCCGACGTCACCGCGCGCGCCGAGCGGGATCTCGCCATCCTTCGAGAGGAGCGCGAGGGCGCAGTCCTCGAGCACCGGCAGCCCGTGCCGGCGGCCGATCGCCATGATCTCGTCCATCGGCTGCGGGAACCCGAGGTAGTGGATGACGTAGAGCGCGCGCGTCCGCGGCCCGATCTTCTTCTCGAGGTCGGCGAGGTCGAGCCGCATCTTCCCGTCGACGCGCACGAACGCGAGCGAGGCGCCGGCGGCCTCCAGCGCCTCGAGCTCGACGCCGTGGTGGTACGCGGGCACGAGCACCTCGTGCCCGGAGAGCCCGAGGAGCCGCGCGGCGAGCCACACCGCGTTCCGCGCGAAGTAGAACCGGCGCACCTCGGCGCCGGCGAGCGGGAACGGCGCCGGCCCCGCGCGGAGGCGCGGCGAGAGCATCCGCGGCGAGAGCGTGGGGAGGACCGGCACGAAGCGCCGCGCCGGCGGGCGCGCGGCGGCGGCCGTGCGGGCACGGACGGCCTGGGTCAGCGTCGCCACCATGAGAGGACCTCCTTGGCAAGGGGCTTGAGCCGGTGCTTCAGGGCGTGGAGCGCCGTCCCGGTGAGCCCGGGGCGGTACACGTGGAGCCAGTCGTGCGGGCGGAACTCGGGCTCCCAGTCGCGCTTCCACGGCATGTCGGGGCCGAGGAAATCGAGCTCGCGGAGGCCGCTTGCCTCGCACTCCGCGAGGACCTCGCGGAACAGGAGCTGCCCCGGCGAGCACGCCCCGAGCGCCTCGTCGTAGGCGGGCTTCGGCAGCGAGTAGACGCCGGCGTGCCGCAGGCCGAAGTGCATCGCGATGGGGCGGCCGTCGAGCTCGAGCGCGCGCAGCGCGAGCCACCCCTCGCGCGCAGCCGCGTGCGCGACGCCGCGGTAGAACGCGACGAGGCGCGGGTCCTTCGCGATGGCGGTGCCGCGCTCGCCCTTCCAGCCCGCGGCCTCGAGCGCGAAGAAGCGCTCGAGGAAGGCGTCCACCTCCTCGGCCCCGCCGTCGACGCGGCGGTAGGCGACGGCGCCCTGCTCCTCGAGCCGGCGCATGCGGCGGCGGAGATTCGCGGCGAACTTCGACGACGCGTTCTTCTCGCGCGGGGCGCCGCCGAGGCGCAGGTACGGCGTGTGGAGCGACTCCCAGCGCCCCGTCGGGTGGCGGTCTCGCGCTGCGGCGCGGGCGAGGAGCGTCGAGGTGGGGCCGTCGCGCGGCACGTCGCGCAGGACGAGCACGTCCCAGCGCAGGCGGTCGCGGAGGTACGCCCAGAGCGCGTCCATCGCGCCGGCGGGGTCCTCGCCGAGCGCCCACTCGACGCGGCAGGAGTGGTCGTTCGCCGGCGCCTCGAGGAGCGTCAGGCCGGCGCGGTGCACCTCGAGGAGCGGCGCCATCCCGGCGGCGCGCCCGTCGGGGCCGCGCGCGACGAGCACGGCGAGGCGTCCTTCCGGCGCGAAGGCGTCGAGCCAGGCGCCGACGAACGCGTGGCGCGCGAAGGGCTGGTCCACCGGCCCCTCGGCGAGGAGCGCGTCCCACTCGGCGCGGAGCGCGGCGAACCCGCCGACGCCCTCCACCCGCTCGACCCGGTACGGCCCCGCGGCGAGGCGCGCGTGAGAGATCGCCATCGCTACTCCACCGTGACGGACTTCGCGAGGTTGCGCGGCTGGTCGACGTCCGTGCCTCGGGCCATCGCGACGTGGTAGGCGAACAGCTGGAGCGGGATGATCGACAGGACGGGACCCAGCAGCTCGTGCGTGTCGGGCACCCACGCGACGTCGTCGACGACGCGCTCGAGCCCGGCGTCACCCTCGGTGCCCACGGCGATCACGCGCGCGTCGCGCGCCCGGCCCTCCATCACGTTGCTGATGAGCTTGTCGTACGTGGCCGAGCGCGTTGCGACCGCGACGAGCGGGTACTCGGCGTCGAGGAGCGAGATCGGACCGTGCTTGAGCTCGCCCGCCGGGTACCCCTCGGCGTGGACATAGCTGATCTCCTTGAGCTTGAGGGCGCCCTCGAGCGCGGCCGGGTACGTCGCGCCACGGCCCACGTACATGAAGCCGTGCGAGTTGACGTAGCGGCGC
>JBJMQK010000636.1:0-2530 GCA_045802735.1 Anaeromyxobacteraceae bacterium
CGCTTGTTGGTCGGCGGATGCACCTTGCCCTGCAGGTCCCTCCAGGGCCCGATCATCCGGCCCTTCCAATTCGCGATGGTGCAGGTCCAGTCGCCCGAGGCGAGCATCACCTTGTACGGGTCGTTGTCGAGGTGGTTCTCGATCGACCTGAAGAACGCCTCCGACTCGGCCTGGTGCGCGTCGCGGCCGCGCGTCGGATCGGGCTGCCCCGGCCAGAACACGGCGGTATCCGCCGTGTGTCGTTCCCTGAAGACCTTCCAGTCCTGCGCGTTCCACGCGTCATCCAGCGTCTTCATCCGCGTCAGGTTGTCCTCGCCGCCCATGAGCGTGCCTCCGGGTGTCCTGGTGCCGCGCCGATCCGGTGCAGGCACCGCCATCGCGGTGGTACTTCACCGACGGCGAAAGCGTATGCATCGCGCCACGCGCGCGCGAGGGCGTCGAGAGGGCACGACGTTGCGGCCCCTGCCGCTCACGCGGCCCGCCAGGCAGTCGGCCCCGCACTGGGGAAGCGGGTGAGCATGACGGCACCCATGTGCCCTTCTTCGCGACGAGCCCGCACCACATGTTGCATGCGGGAGGGCGCCTTGCTGGCCGCGGAGCTCGAGCGGCGATGGGCCCAGGGAGATCTCAGTGACGTGCGTCATCACGCTCTCGCCCCGCGACTACGACGCGGTCCTGTTCGACCTCGACGGCGTGCTGACCGACACGGCGCGCGTCCACGCGGTGGCCTGGAAGGAGCTGTTCGACGCGTTCCTCGAGCGGCGTGCCGAGCAGACGGGTGAGCGTTTCGTGCCATTCGACATCGACGCCGATTACCGGCGCCACGTCGACGGTAAGCCGCGGCTCGATGGCGTGGCGGCGTTCCTCGCCGCGCGCGGCATCGATGTGCCACGAGGGACGCCCGATGACGAGGTTGGCACCGACAGCATCCACGCGCTCGCAAGGCTCAAGGACGGCTACTTCCTGCGGCACCTCGAGCGCGACGGCGTCGAGGCGTACGAGCCTTCGGTCGCGCTCGTACGCGCACTGCGCGCGGAGGACGTCGAGACAGCCGTGGTGTCTTCCAGCAACAACTGCGCGGCGGTGCTCGCCGCGGCGGGGATAGCCGACCTCTTCGATACGCGCGTCGACGGGCTGGACCTCACCCGCCTCGCGCTCCGCGGCAAGCCCGCGCCGGACACGTTCCTCGAGGCCGCGCGTCGCCTCGCCATCGAGCCGGCGCGAGCGGTCGTGGTGGAGGACGCCCTCGCGGGCGTCGAGGCCGGACGGGCCGGCGGGTTCGGCTGCGTCGTCGGCGTCGATCACGGCGGCCGGTCGATGGAGCTACGAGCGGCGGGTGCCGACGCCGTGGTCGAGACGCTCGCGCAGGTGCGGCTCGCGGAGGAACCCGCGTCGACGTGGTCCCTCGTCTTCGAAGGGTTCGACCCTGCGCGGGAAGGCAGGCGAGAGGCGCTGTGCACCGTCGGGAACGGCTACTTCGCGACACGCGGCGCGGCGCCGTGGGCCGTCGCCGATGGCGTTCGTTACCCGGGCACGTACCTCGCCTCCGGTTACGACCGCCTCATGAGCCACGTCGACGGTCGTGCCGTGGAGAACGAGGACCTCGTCAACTTCCCGAACTGGCTCGCGCTCTCGTTCCGCATCGGCGACGGCGCCTGGTTCGACGAGCGGCGGGTGCGCCTCCTCTCGTACCGCCAGGAGCTCGATCTCAGGCGAGGCGTGCTCGCACGGACGATCAGGTTCGAGGACGCCGGGGGGCGGCGTAGCACGGTCGCCGAGCGTCGGCTCGTCTCGATGGACGACATGCATGTCGCGGCACTGGAGGTGGCGCTCACCAGCGAGAACTGGTCCGCGCCCGTGACCATCCGCAGCGGCGTCGACGGGCGCGTCGTGAACGACGGTGCGCAGCTCTACCGAAGGTTCGAGAAGGTCCACCTCGTGCCGGACCGCGGCGATGTCGTGGGCGCCGACGGCGTGTGCCTCCTCGCGCGCACGCGGCAATCCGGCATCGACGTCGCGGAGGCCGCCCGGACCCAGGTGTTCCTCGGAGGCGCGCGCGTCGAAGCGTCACGCCGGGTCGTCGCCGAGGCGGGCTACGTCGCCCAGGAGCTCACCGTCGACGTCTCCCGGGGCGCGACGGTGGTCGTGGAGAAGCTCGCCTCGCTCTACACCTCGCGCGACGCCGCAATCTCGGAGTGCGCGCTGGCAGCGAGAAAGGCCATCTTGCGCGCGGGCCGGTTCGAGGACGCCCTGGCCGCGCACGTGCGCGCCTGGAAGCAGCTCTGGCGTCGGTTCGACGTGCGCATCGCGCCCGCGGCGCCCGCCGGCCTGAACGTCCTCATGCTGCTGCGGCTCAACATGCTCCACCTCCTCCAGACGGTCTCGCCGCACTCGATCGGCCTCGACATGGGCGTCCCGGCGCGCGGCTGGACCGGCGAGGCGTATCAGGGACACGTCTTCTGGGACGAGCTGTTCATCTTCCCGTTCTTCAACCACCGCCTGTCGGAGATCACCCGGTCGCTGCTCATGT